>CAMYEJ010000042.1 GCA_947254665.1 uncultured Peptoniphilus sp. | reverse complement strand
ACACTTCCTGCAGAAATAGCTTGAGATAACTGGTACATCGCAACCGATGCTTGTTGAGATGATGACCCAGAAAGAGCAGCCAAGTTTGCAATACCTTTAATAGATTTTGCGGCTGGCTGTAGCTTAACACCTGCTGCAGTAAAGGTACCAATGTTCCTTGTCATTTCCGCAAAGTTATAAATTGTCTTATCGGCATAATGGTTGAGTTCATCTAATGTAGACGTTATCTCATCCATCTGAGTGCCGTCCTTTTTAGTATTTGCTTGAATTGTTTGGATGGACTTCATCTTTAATTGGTACTCATTAAAACCATCCATTATTGGTTTGAGTGTGAAGTTTTTAACCATTGATAACCCAGCATCTACTGCTCGATTAGTTATAGTAGCTAGGGCAGTCACACCCATAACCTTAAGTGCGGAGAACTTTTGAGTAACTCCGTCAACAGCACTTCCTAGACCATGAGCACCTTTAGCTGCGCCATCAAAGTTTACGTCAGCTCCTTTATTTCTAGAAAATGCAGCTTTAATCCTGTCCATTGTGGATAAGGATTGTCTTGCATTAGCCTCGAAATCTTTATTATCGAGACGCATTGCAATTATTTTTTCATCTATCGGTCTCATAATCCAAGCCTCCTATTTATGGCTTCCCCAACCATCTTGTAGACTGGAAGCATTGCTGGACGAATATAATCAATAGGTGGAACATAACCACCATTTCGAGTACCGTGTCCTAACTGTATAAGAACCGCAAGATTTACCGAAAGTTCAGGGTGTGCGTTGTTGTAAAATATAAGCTCTCGTGAGCTTGAGTCCTTTACAATTTTATAGCCCCAACCTTGTGCTGTAATTCCGCTACGCTTTGGGGTGTTGCTTTTGAGTAAGTTGACTCCTAATTCGCCAGCTTTTACTAAAATATCATCATTATTTGTGGGCATTTGCTTTTTGAGATATGCTCGTATGTTTTCGAAATCTCCACGATCCTCAAAACGTACTTTCATATATTACCCCTTCGTATTATACTTCTGTCTTCGCATTCTATTTAATTCAGTATTTTGTTTGTAAATATCTTGTCGAGACATTTTCTTAGGATTCCTTCTTGCCGAAATTACATTGATTAATGTCAGGAGTCTATTAAGGTTCCACTTTTCGCAAGTGAAAGGTACTCCTGAATCTACCATCATGGCATATATGACTTCTGATGTAACGACTTTTCTAGGACCTGTGCCTCCTGATGTGTGTATTGTCGTAGCTGTGTGAGGAGTATCTACATAGGTTGTTAGTTCTCTTATGTTATCACTACTTAAATAGCTACTAGAAAACCCATCATCAAAGCACATGCATTCAAAATATAAGTATAGATCAGAGTCATGCAATTTTCCACCTTCAACTGACAAAAATGGTCTACAAGTTATACTCTCCCACTTCGATAAAGAAATGAGAGAGTGTTCAAATTTGTAAGTTTTGCCAGGAACAGTAGTGAAAGTATTTGTGACTTCGTCATAGAACTCCTTTTCAGGTGTTCTTATCTTAATCATTAGAAGCTGAAACCTTTGCTACGTTTGTACCGATACCTTCGAAGAATGTCTTAGAACTTGCTGGATCATTAACAATTTCTTCAAATAGTTGTGCATAAGCATTTGAGTTAGCAAACTTTTCCATAGCTTCTTTTGACTTATTGAATGACTTACCATCTACAGATTTTTGTCCATATGATGAAAGTATTATCTTGTCGAAGACATCAAGAACTTTCTTAAAATCTTGTTGCTCAACCATCTTTTCGATAATTTTTGTTAGATCATCTGCTCCCGCAGCTCCAAGTTCTGCAACAATTCTAGTTGCTTCAGGTAACGATAAATGGAAGTAGAAGTCTTCAGTTCTTTCCTTGCCGTTAAAGTCTACATAAGTTATAGTTTTCTTGATCATAATATTCTCCTGTTATTTATTATTCATTCCTATTGTTGTGGTGAATTTCCACCAGTTCCTGTTCCAACTAATTTTAGTATTTCATCAATTGATGGTAATTTAGGTTCTCCAGCACCGCCATATAAAGCTTCTTTAAGTGCTTTTACACCAGCTTCAGAAGCTTTAGTAGTATCAACACAAATATAAGCAGTTGGTTTGATACCTTTAGCTTCTAAGTCCGCAGATATGCTTTCTGGGACTGTTGAAAATTCCCATGAGAAAGTAATTGCATTAGGATCATCATTGATTGTTTCATAATCTCTTGAAGATGGTGCAACTTTAGCTTGGTAGATAATATGAATCTTTTCACCAAAGTCATCACCTTCAGTATCGTTACCGACATTGGTAACATAAGTTAAACCAAAGCTCTTTCTAGACTGTTGCCCAGCATATACGCCTTTGCCAAGTTCTTTTGATCCATCGCACGCCATGAATTCATCTGGGTATGTGTATGCTTCAATAGTACCTTTGAAGTTTTCTGCAGAGGTCATTGAAATATACTTGTGGTTGTTAGCATAGATTGGTGATTCTTCAGCACCATCTGGAGCTTGTTTAACAGATGTTAGACCATTCCAAGCTACACCTGTTCCGTATTTACCATCGGCTTCCATAGGATATAACACACCATGAGAAGTACCGTTTTCATAAAGTCTTTTACCTGTTTCGTCCCATTTTAACATTGCCATAATTTACTCCTTTAGTAATATAGTTTAATTTTTGTATGGTATAAGTTGTCAGTTACAAACCTACTTGTAACCTCGAGATACCTAAAGTTTTCTCTAAGTATCTCAGGTATTGTAGGATCTGGGTGTGTCTCGATTACTGTTACATCGTATCTTTTAGTTACTGAGTATGCCCTGTCATCAGCATGTCGAACATCAGAAGCAGTTCTCGTATAAATTATACAAGGGTACTTAAGCACAATATTTGTAGGAGGCTGATAATATACATTATCACAATATTTTAAAAGAGTTGTTTGTAACTTGTTACGATCGTTCATTGTATAATTCTCCTACGTTTAATATTATTCTACGTCTGAATACTTCAGCAGAGTTTACAGACCATTTTGCTCCAGCATACTCTAGCCACTGGATGTTCATAAAGTTCTTGAATGCAAACTCGTCAGCTACAAGGTTGAACCTAAGGTTCAAGGTGATGTTCTCGTTTATTTGAGTAGGCTCATTCGTCCTTGCAACTACGTGTTCAATGTCACCTTTCATATGGCGTTCTTCAAAAACCTGAGTCCATATTCCAGGCTCGGTTTCAGCCATTTTGGCATACCCAACTTTCCCGGAATACCTAGCCATGCGTTACTCCTTAACCTTGTGGATTAGATGAAGTTCCACCTGCAGCTCCAGATTTGCTAAATACTATTGCTGATTTAGGTGTTGATAGAGCACCAGAAAGTCTAGTTTCAATTAGGTATTTGTACTTGTTAAAGTCGATATCGAAATCTGAGAATGAAGTTACTTGTCCACCTTTTGTAGAGCCAACAGTGTAATCAGATAGGTTAACAACTATAACTTTACCAGTTCCTTTAAGGAATGTAGTTTCCTTAATATCACTCATGCCAAGTAGTGTTGCAATTTCTTGGTTAGATGGAATGTGACCTGATAACCATCTACCATCAGTACCTTTAAGCAATTTGACTTCAGCCAATACTGCTGGATCGATGTACATGGTTGGTTTACCAGATCCTTCATACTCTGGCATAGCTTTAATTACAGCTTCAAAGAAGTTTGCAGCATCCTTGTATTCAGCTTTGATAGAATACACTTCATCGTCTGTAGCGATTGGTCTAATCTTTTCTTCATCAATTTTGTATGGAGAAGAAGATTCTCTTCCATCACCAACAAGAATGCATCTACCAAGTTCCATCTCAAGAAGAACTCTCATTTCACCTTGTAGAGATGAAACAACATCAAAGTCTGTAATCTCAATAATATCATCTCTATCAAGTTTTTGTTTCTTGTAAATAGTTGTAGGATATGTTTCTCTCTTAAGAACTTTGATTACCTCATCAACTTTTCTAGTTCCTTTAACATAACCTTTTGCTCTTTGTTTTTCATCGTCAACATCGATATCGAAATATCTTGTTCTGATTTTAGAGAATGGAGATTTAGATACACCGTTTATAATGTCCTTATAGCAGGTGTTCTTATCCATCATCATCTTTGGAATTCTGTCTAAGTTATGAACTTCAGGGAATAGAGTTTCAATATTAGTAATACCGTAATCTACTCCTGGTTTTTGTGTTGCTTCATCATAAGCAGCTTGTAGTAAGTAGTCCTTAAATGAATCAGTCTTGTCGCTGATTGCTGATTGAAGAAGTACTTCTTGATCTTCGTGTGTGAATACTTCTCCTTTAGTTTCTTCCATACCATTGAATATGTTGTGTTTCATAGATTCATTATCCTCCTCGTCCTCATCTTCAATGTCATCTGCAGAGATTCCTAAGTCATCTGCTAGCGCTGCGGCGTCATCATCGCTTAGTCCGGATACGAACTGATCAATTTCTTCGTCGCTCATTTTCATAACGTCATCAAGTGAAAAGCTCTTTTGAGCATTATTTTCGTCCACTTTGTCCTCCTTTTCTTCAATGACATCGTCAGATGAGTGTATTAGCTGTCCAGTATACATGATACTTTCCTCATCCTGACCGTCACCGTGTGTAATCACACTATCTATTAATGCACCTGGATTAGCTCCAGCTAATACTAAACTAACTTCATAGATTTCTCCATGAATTACATTATTACCTTGGCGTTTTACTCTTCGAGCCCCAATAGACATTGAAGCTATATCGCCATGCTTAACCATTTCTTTGGCATGTACAGCATCTTCTGAATCATTAAAATATCCATAGCCATAAGTACCAAGATTGGTTTGCTTAAGATTGACATAACCCAAAACATTGCTTGGTCTATCGTAATTATGGTTCCATACTAGTGGTACCTTTTTACCATTGGAATCCGCAAATGCGTTTTGTTTAATTGTCACGCCGTCACTACATAGAATGTCATTCTTTGTTACATAGCCGGCGAAGTCATAGTTTCTACTCATATTTCTCCTCCATTTTGACTGTCACGAGTGTGTTCACCTTCCGCCTTTGATGCTGACGGCTTAGATGATTGTGGAGCGATGTTTGGATTCTTCAACTCATCCGCTTCTGGCTCGTTTGATCGTTTGAGACCCATCATGTCTCTAATTTCATTTGAAGTAGCGATTTCGTTTCGCCTTAATGTATCACCTAAGCTTACTAATTGCTCAGCGGATACAAGTGAAAGCATGTTACGATAATACTCTATGGCGTGACCTTGAGTTCTCGCGGTCTTTGTTAAAAACTTTCGTTCCATTTCTTTAATTATGAATTCTAAGATTGGGTCGATGGTTCTATTGTAATACGCCCTTAATTGCGCCTCAGTAGCAGTACCGTCGAATACGGCTTGTGTTAAACCTAATTGGTTATAGAACTCAGCTTTAAGCTTCTCAACCGTCTCATTAATTTGTGAATTAGCAGGTCTGTTAAGTTGTGTAATTCTTTCAGTTGAGTCGATATACGCGATACCGTTATTGCCATAAGCCAACTGATCATCAATATTCTTGATACGAGCTTGCGCATCTTTCATTTGCTTATCAGTTCTTATAGCCTGTGGCATTTGAAGTATTATGTCCAATCTGTTTGGAGAGAATAGATTATCGTTTTGGTCAGTAATTGCCATTTTTCTAAGTAGCCTTTGAAGTGTAGAGTTTGGCTCATTAATAATTGAATAAAGCGGACTCTCTATTATTGCTACTGTAGATTTAGGTAACCAAATGTTTCTATACTGCCCAGTATTATCGTCATATACATTAACTTGAACGGACTTATTAGTCCACCCCATTATTTGTGCTACACGCATTGTAGTAATGTCGAAACTTCCGGAAACTTTAGGATTTAGGGTTGTGTCGACAGGAACAACTGCAATGTAACCTTCATCCAATAATGAGAATGCTATATCATAGATAAATGCTACTCCTGTTTGATCGATGTTAGCCTCGACATTTAAACAATAGTTTAAACCGGACTTTATAATCTCGCGATCCTCAGTTTTTTCATCTATTTTGACGTGATTGAACTTTGCCATAGCAACATCAATAGCAATCCTTGTAAAGATCGACGATGCGAATCTTGAGGAGTTTGCTTTGTAGACCATCGGCCTACGTGGTTGCCCATAGACAATCGCTTCTTCTTGTGGAGGGGCAAATGAGTCTTTACCGGTAAATGCATTCCAAGCATGTGATATTCGTTCAGATAGTTTCATTTACTCGAATACCCCCTGATTTCTAGTAAATGCAACCCAAGCATCCATAAGTGCTGCAACATTATCAATTTTGTCTGCATTACGTTTCTTAGATAACTTTAGGTTGCCATTAGTGTCTTGTATCACTATAGAATTACCCATAGCGAATTTCATTAGTTCTTCATCAAATAATAATACTCTCTCATAGGCTAAATTACTTATTTCCCCTAATGGAACTGATTCGGTTCGGTAACCCTGACGAACAACCTCCATCCCATACTCTCCATAAGTCTTTGCCCAGAGATCACAAAATCTGACTGAGTTATAAGGGTCATAGCCCATTGTTAACACCGTGTACTGATGTTCTATTATGTGCTTATCTAGATCTTCAAACACGGCATCCATATCTAATATTGGTTCGTCCATAACTATTAGTGAACCTTCACGTATGAACTCTTGGTATTTTTCTTGTGTTGCTTTAGGAAGTCTTCTAACTTTTAAATCTGATACATAAGCCCTCGTCTTCACACCAAATTTTCCTGTGCCTACTATAGGGAATAGAAATGTAAATGCACAGAAGTCATCACCTTGAGAAAGATCGGCTCCCATCGAGCAAACCATGTTATCAAAGTTCTGAGGTGGATGCACAAGGGTATCTTCATATGCAAAGAAGTATGATACACCTTCCATTGGCAACCCAAAACGTTTCGCTAAAATTTCATTTCGTTTAGATGGCAACGCTTCCATCTTTCTAACATCTTTTTCATAAAGATCATAAGTAATAGTGGCACCGAGATTTGGATTAGCTTTTAACCGCATCTCTGGATCTCCAACTTCTTTAATGTCATCTAATCGGTAATACCAGATAGAAATATTGGGCGCAAAGTATTCTCCTTTTAGTATAGACATTAACTCCATTTTGATTGAATCTCCGACTCCGTCACGTTCATTACCTTCTGAAGATGTTGCAAGTATTAAATAGTCTCCAGTTTTACCAGCACCTTGTTCAAGTGCCTCGATTACATTCTCTTTAGTTCGTCCAGATAGCCATTCGTCAACACTATTCATCTTCGTCCCTAAACCTTGAAGTTTATCAACCGACATTGTTCGGATTTCGCATAGGGAATTTGTTACGAAGTTCTCTATACCTTTCTTAGTTGATGCTAGTTTCTTTTTAGTCCATGTATTAGATAAAATGTTACCTTGAGTCATGTACTTGTAAAGTGGTCCTCTTGCAAATGATAATGCGGTTCGCATCGGACCTAAAGTTTCTTCGGCTTGTTTCATTGTTGGGGCAGTTACCACCTGATGCGTTGAATCAGGGTCACATACTAAGAAGTATGAGTGCAAGGTGGACGCGTACATAGATTTAGCGGCGCCTCTTGCAACAATTAAGTATTGAATATTTGTTAAACGCTTTTTTGTTGTTACAACCTCATTTCGCTTTAATTGCGGATTCCATCTAACCTCATCTATAAAGTAGTACCAAGCCAGTGCACATTCTGCCCAAAGTCTAAAGGTTGGTAATAGATGAAGTGGGTCCCCATTAGCTAATGTAAGTTCTTTTTCACAAAATTCGATATAGCCGTCGATTGATTCGTCATCATAATAGTATTCTGGGGACTCTATAAGATAGTCAATACGGTTCATCTCCATAGAAACAAATTCATTAACTGGAATTTCACCAGCAAGGACTTGTTCTCGGAACTTTCCATATTCACGAGGTATTGCCGTATTTGATAGAGCCATTCAAATCCCCTTCTTAATTATTTTGTTTTGCTTTCTTCTGCAAAGTTTTTATCTGCTTACTTAGTTTCATATTTTGTTTAACCTTTTTCTGGCTTCTATACATGGATTTAGCAGATTTCTTCTCATACTTAGCTTGCTTCTTTAACTGTTTAGCTATTTTGCTATCAAGTTTAGTGCGCTTATTTGCAGACACCGTTTTTAGTCTTTTATAATTTAGACTTGCAGCCTTCTTACCTGCCTTGGAGCCTTTGTAGCTATACTTGGCAGATTTCTTTTGAAGTTTAACAATAGACTTTTTATTTCGTTCTATTTTTCGACCTTTAGCTGCCGCTTTTCTTGCATACGAAGATGATCGATTTCTTCGAACACCCCAACGCATACCTTTAACGCCATGATGCTGCAAAGTATTATTTCTTCTTTCCATTCTTACCTCCGATTGATCCAACCAATTTTGAGAAATCTATTCCTTGATCTCTTGAATAATTTGCCATTGACTGTAATCCAGATTTAAGCATATCACGTTTTACAGCATCTGCTGATTTAGTTCTGTCGGTTGAATCGATTATTCGTTTCATTGGATCAGATACATACTTTAAATCGCCAACAAATGCTGCATTAACAGCGGCTCTTGCAATCATTCGATTATACTCGGATTTTTGCCTAGTTCTCTGGTAAAGTGCATTTGCAACTGCTGATTCCTCTTCAAAACGCCTAGATAATTTCTTTAAATCGTCATAACTATAGTTTTCACGATTCTTAAATATCCTTTTGCACTCCCTTCTAGATGCATTAGTTAACATTCTGTTATTACCAAAATTCATAAATTTGTTTTCTTCATTCAGTCTAACAGAACGTTTTATGTTATTATCTAGCATAGACCTAGGAGTTTGTTTCTTCTTTTTGAGTGCATTTTGAATTTTAGCATTGGCTGCCTTAGTTTTCTTTTTAGCTTTTGATACACCAGCATTAGTTTTTTCTTTAAGATCATGTATACGGGATTTTATGCTTTTATTTTTTCGAGCCTTAGCTCTACGTTTCGCTTGAAGGTTTCTTCGAACACCCCAACGCATACCTTTAATACCATGGTGGTGCAATTCATCGTTGTTCTTCATAGACATAATCTCCTGTATACGATTCTTTAATTCTCCACTCCAATTCCTTAACTGCTTCTTTAATGTAAGCAAGGGTTGAAGCTGTTGGTGGGTCAAAGCCCAATCGAACTTTTAGTAAAATATACGTCTTAACCATATCAAAGTCACCGTCATGTGCTGATGCCTCATAAGCATCCCATGTTAAATCTCTTGTAAACCTAACATCAGCAGACTCATGGACACCAAGCTGTGATAGTATTGACATGGTACTTGATAGCAAAAGTGTAAGTTCAGCGTCAAACGCCGTATCCTCTTCATGGACATCTAAGGCATCTTTTACTTCTTCAAATATAGTTTTCATGTTACACCCCTACCATAAATTTGTGTCTCCTGGGGTTCTCGTAATAATTTCTTCTGGTTTTCCATAATGAATTATGTTGTGAGTATCCGTGGAGACTGTAATAAGATAATTGTCGTCTAGCAAAAATTTAGGGTTATTAATAAGGTCATCATATGTGATAGGTTTAATATGGTGTACCAATATTTTGCCTTTGATCCAGAGACCTTCAACCGCTAAATCTTGACCGAGATCTCGTTTAATAACTTTATCTCGAACTTGTAACCATCGCCGACTTTTGTAAAACTTCATCATGGCTTCACGCGGTGAATCATACTCGTAGTCGTTTAGAATAAGAGCATTAAGCCTTTCGGCATAGCCATCGAGTCTTACTATGTCACTGTAGGTGATCATTCCTTAGGTTGATAAGATTTCAAAGCAGCAATTGCAGCCTCAGCTAAATTCTTGTCGTCTTCTGACTTCTTAATTTGGTCAGCTTTGGATTTTGCAAGTGTTGCTTGGCTTGATTTAAGATCTTGCTCTGTTCTTTGTATTGAGGAACCCATCTTTAAAAAATGGTTAATTATTGATGGAGGTGCGGTGCCTTCAAGGAGCATCTCTTCTGCTCGACCATAGGCTAGATTGATTAATCTTTGCTCTTGGGCATCTGGGGTTACTGCAGGTGCCATTTCTGTCTTCTTCTTTGCCATTACTATCATCCTTTCGTATGCTTTCCCACAGGGATCTGCAGATGAATTGGTCTGCTTTGACCATAATATTTAACAGGAGAATTATTGTTTTGCTTGACCCTCTGTTAGTGAGCACTGCCTTTTGTAGAAAGAATTTAGTATGTTAACGAACTTCTTCATCTGCAGAGCTCTGTGG
>CAMYEJ010000041.1 GCA_947254665.1 uncultured Peptoniphilus sp. | reverse complement strand
ATATAGATGTCCCATCACATTGTAAGAATAATTTTTATTAAAAATTTTCATATAAATAAATTCTTTTCTATTTCTAAGGTTTTTTTCTTATAACATAGAAATTTATTTGTAGAATGTAATTTTTTTTGCAAGTAAAGCCACAGATTCAACATGACTTGAGTGGCTGAACATGTCTACTGGTATTATTTTTTCTATTTTATATTTTTCTCCAAGGATTTGTAAGTCCCTTGCCAAGGTGGATGGATTACAGGATACGTAGGAGATTCTCTCTGGGTTTAGTTTTATTATTGTTCGTAGTGCTTCTTCTTTTGAGCCCGCTCTTGGAGGATCTAGTAGTACTTTATTCACCGTATATTTTTCTAGTTTTTCTGTTAGATCTTCTACTTTTCCATGGGCGAATTCTACATTTTCTATTCCATTTAGTTCTGCATTTTTCCTTGCGATTTCTACTGACCCTTCAAAGGATTCTACTGCTACTACACTTTCGACTTGTTCTGCCATTTTTAGTGATATAGTTCCTATCCCTGAGTAGAGATCCATGACTCTATCTTCTTTTTTTAGTTCTAGTCCTTCTACTGCTAAATTATATAAATTTTCTACTTGGTATGGGTTTACTTGTAGAAATGTGCCTGGTTCCACGATGAATTTGTGATCTCCGATTTTTTCGTACATCTGTTTTGTTTTATATATTTCACGAAGTTCGTATCCATAGTGATTTCTGGTTTTATTTATGTCTTCGTACACTGATATTACTTTTAAGTCTAGAAGTTTTTCTAGTAGGTTGTTTTCTTTTTTTAATCCTGCTTTGGTGCCAAGGATTACCATCATTTCTCCTTGGTAGTTTATTCGGATTATTACTTGTTCTATGGAGGATAGTCCGTTCCAATTTTTAAGTATTTTTACTACGTTTTTTATTTCTTCTGGTGCAATTTTGCAGTCGTCTATGTCTAGTACTTCGTGGGTACCTTTTTTAAAGTAGCCGATTTTTTTGTCCTGTACTTTTAGCTGAACTATGTTTCTGTATCTGAGTGGCTTTTTATTTTCTACTGTCGCTTCTACTTCTTTATCAATTTTTCCTATTCTTTTTATTACGTTTTCTACTTTAGATCTCTTCCACTCTAGTTCTCTTTTGTAATCCATTTCAATCAATGGACATCCGCCACATTCACTGCTATATGGACATGGACTTTCTATTCTATATTTTGATTTTTCTTTAATTCTTAAAATTTTGCCCTGTTTTTTCTTTTCGTTTGTGACTACATATTCGACTTTGTCGCCGATTAGTCCTCCGTCTAGAAAATAGACTCCATTTTCTTTTACGATGCCCATTCCGTCATGGGAAAGGTCAACTATTTCTGCAATCATTCTTTAAGCTCCAGGCTGTGATCTGTTATTTCTATCATTTCCATTTTATATAGTGTGCCTACTGCTCTTTTGAATGCTTTTTTAGATAGTCCTGTTACTTTTTTTATTTCTTCTGGGTCTGATTTATCTCCAAGGTTTAGTTTGCCTTGGTTTTCTTTTATAAGTTCTAGGATTTCTTCTGCATCGTCTTTTCTTTGTTTGTATGCGTAATCTCTAAATGTAAGGGTTATTTTGTTGTCTTTTAATATTCTAAGTATTCTAGCTTCAATGCGTTCTCCTACTGTGTGAGCTCCCTTTAATTCTTCTTTCGGAATGTATCCGTCATACTCGTCATAGATTGCTACGAAGGCTCCGTAATTTCTATCTATTGCGTAGATGGTTCCTTCTACTCTGTCGTTTACTCTGAATTTATTGTTTCTCTTTAGATGATCTCTTAGATTCATAGTTACGCAGAGTCTTCCCCTATCATCATACATGTAGAATAGATATTTTCCTTCTACAAATATTCTTCCGTTTACTTCTTTAAATGGTAGGAATATATCTTTATCAAGTCCTATGTTTACAAAGTATCCTACCCTTGATTTTGCTACTACTTCTAACATGCCAATCTTACCTACTGTTAGGTATGGCGTTTTAAGTGTTGCTATTAATCTATCTTTTGAGTCTTTATATAGAAATGCTTCTACTTCTCCATCTATTTTTAAATCTTTACTTTCGTTGTTTGGTAGTAGCACCTTTTCATTTCCATCTGTCAAGATTGCTCCGTGGGGCGACATTTCTTTTACTCTTAGTCTCTGTATCTTACCTAGTTCCATCTTTTCCCTCCATCTCTCTAACTATAAGCTCTCCATAGTCAAAGGTAGTTTTCAAATAATCTTCCAATGCACCATAGTACATATTTGTCGGTTTTAATGCCAACAAACTGTAGTATGTAAAGTCTGGATACTCGCCTAGTTGAAAGACTACTTTTTTTGCTTCGCTTTTGGATTCTAAGTCGAAATACTGAGTCAGTAGTATTCCAAGCTTCACTGTCTCTACATTGGTTCCAAGCTTCATAAGTTTGGTTGCGACTCCTATTAATGCATCTTCTTCGTATGTGTTAAATCTAAAATATAGATATTCAAATGAATTTATAAGCTCCAGTGCTCTCTTATCTTTTAAATATTTATCTATATTTTCTATTTCTTTTTCATCGCTTTTAAATTTTGTAATTAAATTTAAAAGTTCGTCTGCTTCTCTTAATATTTTATCTTCTTTTCCTGTTAAAATATTGTATTCATATTCTCCGAATCCAGGTAGGCTGTAATGTTCTATAAATTCTAGTCTGTACTCTGGATCTTTCGATGAGTTTAAGATTTCTTCATATATTGGTTTGTTGTCAATATTTTCTGTTTTCTTATAAAAAAATTTAAACATATTCTCCTCAAAAAAAGGCAAACCTTAGTTTGCCTTAGATTTTTCAAATGCTGCTTTTACAAATCCAACAAATAGTGGGTGTGGTCTATTTGGTCTTGATTTAAATTCTGGGTGGAACTGGCATGCTACATAGTATGGATGATCTTTTAACTCAATTATTTCTACTAAGTCTAGATCTTCATTTATTCCTACAAATTGAACTCCAGCTCTTCTTAAATCTGATCTGAATTTATTGTTGAATTCGTATCTGTGTCTGTGTCTTTCTAATATCTTATCTTCTCCGTAAAGTTTGTGAACTTTTGAATCCGGTTCTAATAGACAGTCATAGTTTCCAAGTCTAAGGGTTCCGCCTAGGTTTTCAATTCCCTTTTGTGAATCCATAAGGTCGATTATTGGATAGGTTGTTTTTGCTTCTACTTCTGTGGTGTGGGCATCTCTAAATCCTAGAGCGTTTCTAGCGATTTCTATAAGTCCTATTTGCATTCCGAGACAGATTCCAAAATATGGGATATTGTGTTCCCTTGAATATCTGCTGGCTTCTATCATTCCTTCTAATCCCCTTGAACCAAATCCTCCTGGTACGATGATTCCATCTACATCTGATAGATACTCATCTGAGTTTTCTTCTGTTAATTCTTCTGAGTTTATCCATTTAATTTCTACCATTAATCCGTTGTCCCAACCTGCATCTAGTAATGCTTGTTGAACTGATAGGTATGCGTCGTGAAGTTCTACATATTTACCAACGAGAGCAATCTTAACAGGTTTGTCGGCAGTTTTAAATCTTTCCACCATCTTTGACCATTCGCCCTTTGATTCTGGTTGGTTTCCTAGATCTAATTTTCTAAGGATATAGTTATCTAATCCATTCTTATGGAATACTAGTGGCACTTCATAGATAAATTCTACATTTTCTGATTGAACTATGGCGTCTACTGGCACATCACAGAATAGAGAAATTTTATTTTTAATTGATTCTGTGATTTTTCCATCGGATCTTACGATTATTACATTGGTCTTGATTCCATTGCTCATAAGTTCCTTAAATGAGTGTTGGGTCGGTTTAGTCTTTAGTTCATCTGACCCTGGTATTTGAGGTACCAATACAGTGTGGACAAATAATACATCTTCTTTTTTATTTTCTGCGTGAATCTGTCTTATTGCTTCTAGGAATGGTAGGGATTCTATATCTCCAACTGTTCCACCGATTTCTGTTATAACTACATCCGCTTTAGATTCTTGTGCTGCTTTATATACCGCATTTTTTATTTCGTCTGTTATGTGTGGAATTACTTGTACAGTTGCTCCATTGAAGTCTCCACGTCTTTCCTTTTCGATTATTTTTGCGTAGACTTTGCCTGTAGTTATAGATGCTCTCTTGGTTAGTTCTTCATCTATAAATCTTTCGTAGTGGCCAAGGTCTAAATCTGTTTCCGCTCCATCTCTAGTTACGAAGACTTCGCCATGTTGGTATGGACTCATGGTGCCCGGGTCAATGTTTAAATATGGGTCGAATTTTTGCATAAATACTGATAGACCTCTGTCCTTTAGAAGTCTTCCGATGCTTGCTGCGGATATTCCTTTTCCTATTCCTGATACTACTCCGCCTGTTACAAATATAAACTTACTCATTTGAACTCCTTATTAATATATCAATTTTTATCTGTACAAAAAGAAAAAATTGGCAATGTGAATTGCCAATATGAAAAAAACTTTATGTGTTTTCTTTTATTCTATTTAAAAATTCTTATTTTGTCAAGAATTTTCTAGACCTAAATTAGGCTTGGCAGTTACATTATTTTCATAATTTCCAGTTTTATAATCATAGTATCCAGCTGATGCAATCATGGCTGCGTTGTCGGTACAAAGTATCTTTTCCGGATAATAAACTTTATATCCATGTTCCTTTGCCGCCTCTTCCATTCTGCGTCTTAGTTCTCCGTTTGCAGATACTCCTCCTGATAAGACTATCTTATCTAGATTTCTCTCTACTGTTAGTCTTATAGTTTTCTCTACAAGCACATCTATTACCGCATCTTGGAATGATTTCGCCACATCTTCAATCCTGTAAGTTTCATTTTTCTGTTCTAGGTTGTGAAGATGATTTATAACAGCAGTTTTAAGACCGCTAAATGAAAAATCATATCCGTCATTAATCATAACCCTTGGATAATCATAGATATCTTTTCCATCTCTTGCAGCTTTTTCTATTTCTGGTCCTCCCGGATAGCCAAGTCCAAGTACTCTACTTATCTTATCATATGCTTCTCCCGCTGCATCATCCAATGTTCTGCCTATTAATTTAAATTCTGTATAGTCTTTTACGTCTAAGAGATAGGTGTGTCCTCCACTTACCACCAAACATATAAATGGTGGTTCCAACTCTTTGTTTGAAATATAGTTGGCGCAGATATGTCCCATCATGTGATTTACTCCTACAAATGGTTTTTCAAGAGCATACGCCATGGTTCTTCCTGCACTCAGTCCAACAAGAAGAGCTCCTATGAGTCCAGGTCCTCTCGTAGCACAGATTATATCTATATCGTCGTAGGAAATATTTGCTTCTGTAAATGCTTCATCTATAACTTGGGATATAGCTTCCACGTGTTTTCTAGATGCAATTTCAGGAACAACTCCGCCATATTTTTTATGAACATCTATCTGTGATGCAATTATATTGGATAACACTTCTCTCCCATCTTTTACAATGGCTACAGAAGTTTCATCGCAGGATGATTCAATTCCCAGTGTTAACATTTTTCCTCCACATAATTATGGCATCCTTGCCATGTTTATAGTAATTCTTTCTAATTCCAGATTTTTCAAATCCAAGTTTTTCATATAGTTTTATCGCACTGTAGTTATCGTATCTAACTTCAAGTGTGGTGTCGTATCCAAACGAATCCGTAATGTCAAAAAAAGATTTTAAAAGTTTTTCTCCGTATCCTAAGTTTCTATAATCTTCGTCGATACATATTGAGCCTATATGAAATTCCTCGTACATCATTATAACGAGCATATAACCGAAAACTTTTTGATTTTCTATGACCAATGTGATATTTGTTTCCTTTGCCATTTCAAGTAGAATTGTCTCGTAGCTCCAAGGTTCATCGAAGTTTTCGTATTCCAAACTCATTATGGTAGGTATGTCTTTTGCTTCAGCACGCCTTACTCTTGCTTCCATTGTCTCTCCGCTTGGGAAACGTTCAAATAGTTTGGAATAAGTGTAAAGTAGTTGTCGCTTCCTTCTTTTTTATATTTAAGCTCTCCGAGTTTTGCAAGATCCGTTGGAAGAATCTCTGTGGTAAATGCAAATTTCGCCCCAAGATTTTCTTTTAGAGTTTCTGCACTTTCTCCCACCAAGATTGTGTCCTCATCTATAAATTTTCTAACCTCTTCAAAACTTGTTAGGCTGTCTTCTTTTATATTTTCTATCACTTCATCTCCAGAAGTTCTATACACTCCGAAGAATGCTCTCTCTCTTCTCGCATCAATTATTGGAATGATCTTATCCCTATTTTTAAATCCAAAGGCATATGCTTCTAGTGAACTTACTCCAACTATTGGAATATTTAATGTTTGAGCACATGTCTTGGCAACTGTTAGTGCAATTCTAAGTCCAGTGAAAGATCCTGGTCCAATCCCAACTACGATTAAATCCACATCTTTTATTTTTAAATCTTGATACTTAAGTGCATCATCCACCATGTCGATCAGAGATTCAGAGTGAAATTTAGTTCCTGTGAGAGTGATATTTGCTACATTTTCTCCATCTTTTATAAGTCCAACACAGGCAGTCTTGGAACTTGTATCCATTGCTAAGGTCAACATGACATGAGCACCTCCATTACTTCATTCGATTTTTTACCATTTGGTTTAAAATCAAATTCTCTTCCAGTTTCAGAAATTTTCTTAATATAGATATAAAGTGTGTCTTCTGGCAAAAGTTCTTTTATTTTATCCGCCCACTCGATTATACATACTCCATTGGAAAATAGATATTCATCAAATCCCATGTAGTCCGCATCGATTCCATCTAATCTATAAACATCAAAATGATAGACAGGAAGTCTTCCCATGTATTCATTGATTAAATTAAATGTTGGACTTGTCACCACATCATCCACTCCTAATCCAATGGCTATAGATTTTGTAAATGTGGTCTTGCCTGCTCCGAGATCTCCTTCAAGGGCGATTACCTGTCCTGGGTTTAAAATTGAACCCAGTCTTCTACCAAGAGATTTTGTTTCTTCTAATGATTTCGTAGTAAATTTCATAGCCGCCACTATTTATCAAATCTGACAAAATCTTTTATTTCTCTATGGTTTCTAGCTGCAGGTTCCTCTGCAGGATGACCTATTCCGATTACACATTGTATATCGAATTTTTCAGGAATATCGAATTCTTTTAAAAGATATTCATAGGTAGTGGTGTTATCGTCGTACATGCCAGCTACTACATTTACCCAGCATGAACCTAGTCCTAGGTCGTGGACTTGAAGCTGCATAATTGTAGCAGCGATACATTCATCTTGAAAATATGTGGCTGATGCAAGTTCCTTATCTCCGGGAATCATTATTGCAACGTCACATTCCCTTAAGAAATCTGCTCCGACTTTCTTCATACGAGCGAGTTTTTCTAAAGATTTTTTATCTCTAAAAACATAGTAATGGACAGTATCTCTATTGCGAGCTGATGGTGCTGTAAGTGTAGAATTAAGTATAGTTTCTAAATCTTCTTGTGATACTTTTTCTCCTGTGAATTTTCTAATCGATCTTCTATTCTTTGCCAGTTCGTTAAATTTCATTTCTATCTCCTAAATTCTATTTTATTATCTTTAACTGAATCGATTATTGCCAGAGAAAGAAGGTCATATCCATCTTCTCTAAGCGCATCTCCTCCGCCTTGGAATCCCTTTTCAACCGCAACGGAAAGTCCGCATATATGAGCAGAAGCTTTATTTGAAATGTCAATTAGTCCTCTTAGGGCTTGACCTTCTGCTAGGAAGTCATCGATTATCAAAAGTCTATCGCCTTCATTTAAATATTCTTTTGAAACTGTAATCGTGTATTCTTTTCCAGTTGTGTAGGATTTAACTTCTGAGGTATAGATATTATCTCCAATATTTTTCGTTCTTTGTTTCTTTGCAAAGACTACTGGAATTCCGTTAAAACTTTGAGATACAACAGTTGCCAGTGCAATTCCAGATGCTTCGATGGTCAAAATTTTATTTACCTTTTTTTCAAGAAAATGGGCGTACATTTCGTCTCCCAATTTTTCCAAAAATTGTATATCAAGTTGATGGTTTAAAAATGAATCCACTTTTATAATCTTTCCATCTTCAAGAATTTTTCCATCTTTTTTTATTCTTTCTTCAAGTAATTTCATTATCTTTTTCTTTCCTTATCTTTCTTTTGTGGCGATTTCTATTAGAGATTTCTTTAGATCACTCTCTAATTTAACCATTTCTTGTTCCGCTTCTCTTCTCTTTGCTCTGCCTTCGATTTGAATATTTCTAACTTCGGATAGAGCTGCGATGAGTTGTTCGTTTGTATGTTTTAGTGTTTCTATGTCAACTACTGATCTTTCTGCTTCTCTTGCAGTTTCTACAGTAGCCATTTTTAAATTGTCCGCATTCTTCTTTAGAAGTTCATTGGTTAAGTTGGTTACTTCTTTTGTAGCCTTTGCTGCCTGTCCAGTATGGGCTGCAGAAAGAGCTAGCACCATTTGTGATTTCCAAAGCGGAATGGTATTAACGATTGTAGATTGAATCTTCTCAACCATTACAGTGTTTGACGCTTGAATCATCCTAATTTGTGGAGCCATTTGAAGAGCCACAGTCCTAGTTAAATCTAAATCGTGAATTTTTTTGTCAAATCTATCTATGGATGATTGGAAGTCATTTAATTCTTGGGCATCCGTCGGCAAGTTTGAAGCGCTTGCTTTTTCTATAAGTGCTGGAAGTTCTTTTGTCCTAGCTTCTTTAAGTTTTTGTTTACCAGCCATTATATACATGGATATTTCTTTGTAATAACTCTTGTTTAAATCATACATTTGGTCTAGATTTGCAATGTCTTTTAAGAGTTGAACTTGATGATTTTCAAGGACTTTTGCAATAGTATCTACATTTGTTTCTGCCTTTTCATACTTATTTTTAAGATTCATAATCTTGTTTGCATTCTTCTTGAAGAAGGCAGTAATTCCCTTTTCTTTTTCATCTATTTCAAAATTTTTAAGTTCAGAAACCACATTTGAAAGAAGATCTCCAACTTCCCCCAAATCCTTAGTCCTTACACTGTTTAGAGTCTTTTCAGAAAAACCTGCTATCTTGGATTGAGCCCCTGCCCCATATTGAAGAACTTGGTTGGAATTTTTTAAATCTATCTTTTTAGAAAATTCATCCACCATCTTTTGTTCTTCTTCGGTTAGAGTTACTTCTGGCTTTGCTTTTTCTATTTCATTTTCTATTTTTGCAATTTCTAACACAGGTTCTTTTACTTCTTCGTTATCATCTAAGGTTAATTTAATTTCGTTATCCATTTATTTCTCCTTTAAAATCATTATCCAAGAGACCTTCCTGTTTTAGCATGGTGGTTAAGACAGTTATGTCTGAATTTATATCCATTGCTACATTTCCGTATATTTCATTAAGTAACTTTAAGAATGCTTCGTCTATGGTTGAAATTGTCTTTTCTATTTCTACCATTGAATTCTTTTGAGATTCTGTTACAACTTCCGATTCATTAAATTCATTGTACCTCTTTAAAAGTGAAACTGTAGTCGGTAGGTAGTAGTCCATAAACTTGGAGAGTTCTTCGATTCTTGATGGGTCTTTTTTAATTTGTTTAAATATTTCTCTTACTATGGATAGAAGTTTTGCCACATCTGATTGTAAACTTTCTGGCAGCTTAGATAGGTAGGCAGCTATTTCTGTAATATAGCTCTTGCCAATCTCTAATGTGGAATCCACCTTGCCTTCTTCTAAATTTTCTTCTTTTTTATTGCCGAGGTAGACGTCTTTGTAATTATTCTTGTATACTTCGTAGGTCTTCTTATCCAAAATAAATATGGAATTATTTTCTACAATCCTAGCTTCTTTAAAATAATCCTTCTTTATAAAATATGTCAAATCCTTTATAACCGTTTCTGGCTCAACCGCTGCGCAGGAACATAGGTCGTCTATGGTGACAACTGTATTATTTCCAAATTCTCTTATATATTTTTTATATCTTAGAGCTCTATTCTTTACGAGTTTTCCCCATCTTTCTAATACAAATCCAGCTGCAAATGAAGAAATTGCTCCGATTGCCAAAGAAGGTTCTTCAAAAAAACCAAACATCAAAGTAACTCCGGTAAACATAAACGCATATCCAGTCCATTTTGCAAATCCTGCCGCAGTATTTATGGCAGGATTTTGTACCGCATACTTTTCCCTTCTCGCAGGTGGTAAGTCTTTTTTATTTTTATAAGAATTTAAAATATAACTTATGGAGTTTCTTACTCCTTCGATGGCAGAGTCCACAGATTTTTGCACGAGAGTTGAGATGTCTGAGTAGTCAC
>CAMYEJ010000040.1 GCA_947254665.1 uncultured Peptoniphilus sp. | reverse complement strand
TTGTATTAGATTGAATAATTTAAAGCTATATGGCTAAATCACTTGTTTTCTTACAAGTGTAACAATAAATTAAATCTCAATAATATATTAATTATGATAAACTATAACCATAAATGCTATGAGGAGGCAGTATGAAATTTCATTTACCAATATTTGAAAAGCCTGATTTTTCAAATGAGGCTTATAAAAATGCAAAAAATATAACTGTTGCTGAAGTAGAAAAAGATGGAGTTGCACCAGATAATTTTTATCTTACAACTCACCTACCAACATTCTACAAAGTAGATGGAGAATGGTTACTACCAGAACATAACTCACTTAACTGCGTTGCAGTTCTTAAAGATGGTGACATCGTTATAAAAGAAATTAGAGACCTTAAAAAAGGTGAACAAGTCGTAACTGGAAGAAATAAAGACGGTTCTAATGGTGTTCTAGTATATAAAGAAGGTTTCCCTAAGTCAGTATATTCTGAACCTGGTCAAGCCGTTGAAACTTCTTTCTCAAGGGATTACAAATTTCTTTTCGAACAAATGGAATATGAAAGAGATCACGGCGGATACATCGTTTGGGTTCTTGGACCTTCAGTGGTATTTGACCACGATACAAGGATTGCATTAAACCACTTGGCTGAAGCTGGATATATAAACTGCTTAATGGCTGGTAACGCAATGGCAACCCACGATCTTGAAGGTGGATTCTTAGGAACTGCCCTTGGACAAAATATCTACACTCAACAAAACGTACCTAATGGACACTACAATCACCTTGACCTTCTAAACGAAGTTAGATCTGCTGGATCTATTAAAAAATTCATCGCTGAAGGAAATGTAAAAGATGGTATCATAAAGACCCTTTCACAAATGGACGTTCCTTTTGTGCTTGCTGGATCCATTAGAGATGATGGACCTCTTCCAGAAGTATATGGAAACACAACAGAAGGTTTAACTCACATGAAAGAGCATCTTGACAAAGCCACGCTTATAATTGGACTTGCTACCATGCTTCACAACTTAGCTGCAGCTAATCTTGCTTCAAGTTATAGAATTAGAGAAAACGGAGATATAACTCCTGTATATATGTACGGAATCGACGTAACAGAAAACGTAGCAAACAAAATGGCTCACGCTAGAGAAAATATTGCCTTCGTTCCAATGATTACAAACGTACAAGACTTCGTTGTAAATCTAGAACGTGCTCTAGTTACTCCAGCTGACAAGACATTTGCAAATGAAATGGAGCTTCCTGAAGAAGAATACGTTGAACTAGAAAATAAAAGAAGAGAAAATGAAGAAGGAGGATTGCTATAATGGATTTTCAAATGCCTAAGTACCATCATCCAGATTTCGAACAAGAATTTCTAAAAAATGCACCTAATGTTCATTTAGAAGAAGTTAAAGTAGATGGCATAAGCCCAAGACATTACCACGCACTTTCTGTTTATCCAGAGTATTTTAAAATTAATGGCAAATGGATTTTAGCCACCCAATCTAGAATGGATACTGTCTGTGTTGCAAACGACACTCCTGGTGAAGAATCTGTCGCCATTGTAGAATTTAGAAATCTAAAAAAAGGTGACAAGGTTGTAATCGGAAGAACAGAAGATGGTTCTGAAGGAATCTACATGTGGACCGGAGGATTTTTAGAAGAATCTGAAGAGCTTGACACTTTTGCTTTCAGAGCAGGAAGATCAAGAGAGACTGCCTTCTCCGTTGACTATGATACACTTTACGATGTTCTTCGTCACGAAAAAGCAAACAACGGATATGTAACTATGATTATCGGTTCTGCAATCGCCCTTGATGAAGATGCAAGACTTGCTCTTGAAAGACTTATTAGAAACGGATATGTTCAAGCAATTTTCTGTGGTACAGAAACTGCTGCCTTCGACTTAGAACGCGGAATCTACGGAACTACTTGGGGACAAGAACATTTCGTTCACGAACAAAATACGACAGTAAACCTATATGAAACTATAAATCTCGCAAGAAAGTATGGCTCAACTAAAGCTCTTGTTGAATCTGGTCTTGTAAAGGACGGTTTCATAAAGGCTGCCATAGAATGTGGCACTGAAGTAGTAATGGCTGGTACAATTAGAGATAGATTAGCACTGCCAGAAACTATCGATAATGTTTACGAAGCTCAAAACAAGATGAGGACCCACGCTAGACGTACCTCAACAATCATAATGCTTTCAGCTATTCTTTACACAATAGCAACTGGAAACATGACCCCATCTTACAATGAGTTTGATGGAGTGATAAGACCTGTTTACATGTATACAGTTGATATTCAAGAATTCGCTGTAAACAAACTTTCCGACAGAGGAACTCTAACAGCTGTTTCAATGGTTACTAATGTACAAGACTTCATAAGAAACATAGATAGAGCTTTGAATAGTTAAATTAGAAAGACTTCTGTTATCAGAGGTCTTTTTTTTAAATCTTTGTCAATTTGACAAAAATATAAATTTAATTTAATCTAAAATTAAGTTAGTTGAAAGGAGAACTTATGAACAAAAATATTAATGTTTACTCAGAGATTGAAAAATTAAAAAAAGTTATTCTTCATAGACCTGGTCATGAGCTTACAAACCTCGCTCCAGATCAACTTGGTGAACTTTTATTCGACGAAATTCCATTTCTAGATGCTGCAGTCGAAGAACATGATTACTTTGCACAAATCCTAAGAGACAACGGATGCGAAGTTTATTACCTAGAAGATTTAGCAGCAGAATCACTAACAGATTCAGGAATCAAAGAAGCTTTTATAGATGAATTCTTAAAAGAATCTGACATCCAAGTTGACAGAGAAAAAGAAATCTTAAAAGAGATTTTCCAAACCATGGAAAATAAAGAACTCGTTCTTAAAATGATGGGAGGAATTAGAAAATCTGATCTTCCTGATTACAAGAAGACTTCCCTTCCAGAAATAATCGAAAAGGATGAATTTTTCGTTACAAAACCAATGCCAAACCTATACTTCACTAGAGACCCATTCTCTCTTATAGGTCACAGCGTTTCTCTAAACCATATGTGGAGCGAAACTAGAAGACGCGAAACATTATTTGGCAAATATATTTTCAAATATCACAACGACTTTAAAATAAAAGATGAAGATCTTCATTACAATAGAGAACTTCCAGCATCAATCGAAGGCGGAGACATTCTAGTGCTAAGCGATGAACTTATAGCTGTAGGTACTTCTGAAAGAAGTTCTGCCCGTGCAATCGAACAATTTGCTAAGAGAGTTTTAAGAGAAGAAACTGGCTTCAAAAAGATTCTCGTCCTTTCAATTCCAAAAAAACGTGCTTTTATGCACTTAGATACAGTATTTACAATGGTGGATAGAGATCTATTTACTGTTCATCCAGAAATTGAAGATTCTCTAACTTGCTTCGGAATTACATTTGACGGCAAGAACCTACACACAGTTGAAGAATCTTCTGATATAGAAGAAGTGCTTCTAAAGAATCTTCACCTAGACAAGGTTGATCTAATTCGTCAAGGTTCCGGCGGACTACTAGATGCTTCTCGTGAACAATGGTCTGATGGATACAACACTCTAGCTATCGCACCAAGAGAAGTAGTTGTTTACGATAGAAACGTGGTTACAAACCAAACTCTAAGAGATCATGGCGTTACACTTCACATTATGAAGTCAGGGGAACTTTCTAGAGGTAGAGGGGGCCCAAGATGTATGTCAATGCCTATCTATAGAGAAAGAGCATAATAATTTGGCTTTATGTCAAATATTTGGGAGACTCGTTAATGCGAGTCTCTTTCTTTATGTAAAAATGAACACATAGACGCTAATAGCATGTCAAAGCTAAAATAATAAAAACAACCTAAAATAAGCATAGCTGATTAGCTAAGTTTATTTTTATTACACTCTTTATTATACATTATCTATATAAAAAACAACCTCTTACTGATCATCCAGTAAGAGGTTGTTATAATTATTTTTTTAATTTCATATCCCACCTACTTTGACAACTTATTTATAATTGTGTTCATTTCTTCGATTTTTTCGTCAATTTCTTCCTGGCTCTTAGAGTAGGAATCCTTAACGCAACCTCTTAGGTGGGCTGTCAGGACATCCTTGTTTATGTTTTTAAGAATTGAGATTGATGCCATGAGCTGGTTGGAAATATCTAGGCAGTACCTGTTCTCTTCCACCATTTTTATAAGCCCATCAATTTGTCCCCTGACAGTTTTTAATTTCCTAAGTTGGACTTCCTTATCTGCTCTCATTTTTCTATTTTTGCAGAGTAGCCTGCATCTTCAACTGCCTTAACAAGTGCTTCGTCTGCAACGTCCTTGTCAAGTTCTACCCTTGCACTTTTGTCTTCGAGGCTTACGTCAGCTTCTCTTACTCCGTCAATTCCTTCAAGAGCCTTTTTTACTGATGCCACACAGTGGTTACAAGACATTCCTTCAACTTTTAAAATCTTTTCCATACTATCTTCTCCTTTATTTTTAATAATTTTATAACCTACATCTTCAATAGCATTTTTTATTTCTTCTGGACTTAGACCTTGATCTATAAATTCTACAGAAGAATTTTCGTGGCTTGCCACAATATTTTTTGCCTTGCCAGTTTTTTCTAGAGCATCGGCAACTCTTTTCTCACAGTGGCCACACATCATGCCTTCTACTTTTATTTTGGTTCTTTTTTCATTTTTTTCTATATGATTTTCCTCTTTTGCATTTTCTTTCTCACCTATGGGCTCGCCTTTTTTTAGAGAAGATTTAAGTCCCCTTGGTTTAAATCTTCTTAGCCTCAAGGCATTGTTTACAACAAAGACTGAGGACAAACTCATGGCAAAGGCTGCAAACATTGGGGAAAGTTTTATCCCAAATGCTGGGAACAAAAGTCCTGCAGCTAGTGGAATGCCAAGTGTGTTGTAGAAAAATGCCCAGAATAAATTTTCCTTAATGTTTTTTATTGTGGCCTTGGAAAGTTCGAGGGCTGAAACCACATCTAAGAGGTCGGACCTCATAAGGACAACATCTGATGACTCAATTGCCACATCTGTACCGTGACCTATTGCCATGCCTATGTCGGCCTTGGCAAGGGATGGAGCATCGTTTATTCCATCTCCAATCATTAGAACCTTCTTGCCAGTTTTTTGAATTTTGTCGATTTCCTTGTTTTTATCTTGCGGCAAGAGACTCGCAAGAGTTTCGTCGACTCCAATTTCTCCAGCAATTGCACCTGCAGTTTTTTCATTATCTCCAGTTAGCATAATAATTTTCTTGCCCATGTCTCTTAAGAGCTTAATTGCTTCCTTTGATGACTTCTTAGGAATGTCCTTGACAGAGATTATTCCCAGGACTTCATTGTCATTGGCAAAATACATAGAAGTCTTTCCATCTCCTGCCAATTCTTCTGCCTTGGTCTTAAAACCATTTAAGTCAATTTTTTCTTCTATCATATATTCAAGATTTCCAGCAAAATACTTCTTTCCAGCAACTTCTCCATTTAGGCCCCTGCCACTAACTGAATTAAAGTTAGTGATTTCTCCTAGGTTTAAATTTTTTTCTTCAACATAATTTAATATTGCAGAAGCTAGTGGATGTTGAGAATTTTTTTCTAGTGACCCAGCAATTTTTAAAAATTCATCACGATCAATTTCTGTCACAATATCTGTTAGGATTGGTTTGCCTTCAGTGATTGTCCCAGTCTTATCCATTACAATGACATTAATCTTGTGGAGATTTTCTAAGACTTCTGCATTCTTAAAGAGAAGTCCGAAGTCTGCAGACTTGCCTGTTGCTACCATTATTGAAACTGGTGTTGCAAGTCCCAATGCGCAGGGACAAGAAATAACCAAAACAGAAATCGCAAAGTTAAGAGCATTTTCAAACCCATAACCAAAATACATCCAAACTCCGAAAGTTATTGCAGCTATAATCAAAACTGTTGGCACAAAGACTCCAGCTATTTTATCCGCCAACTTGGCAATGGGAGCCTTGGACTGGTTGGCCTCGTCTACTAATTTTATAATTTGAGAAATTGTTGTGTCTTCCCCAACCTTTTCTGCCTTGAACTTAAAGGACCCTGTTGTATTTATAGACGCAGAGATTACCCTGTCGCCCACAGACTTTTGGACTGGGATGGACTCACCAGTCACTGCTGATTCATCAAGAGATGATGAACCTTCAATTACCTTACCATCAACTGCTACAGATTCGCCAGGCCTTACAAGTAAAATATCTCCAACTCTTACATCTTCAATATTTTTTACAACTTCCTTGCCATCTTCAATAACGGTCGCCATCTTTGGTGCAAGGTCCATTAACTTTGCAAGAGATGACCTTGTCTTGTTCTTGGATTTTTCTTCCAAGTATTTTCCCACAGTTATGAGGGTCAAGATCATGGCAGAGGACTCAAAGTAGAGATTGTGCCTGTAAGCATCAACAAGTTCCATGTCCCCTTGACCAAATCCATATGCCATCATGTAAATGGCAAAGATTCCATAGATAAGAGCTGCAAGAGAACCAATAGCAACAAGGCTATCCATGTTGGGAGCCTTGTTCTTAAGTCCCTTAAATCCAGAGATAAAAAAGTCCCTGTTTATAAATACAACTGGAAGAGCCAATAGAAATTGTGAAAAGGCAAAGATAACCGCCCCTTCTCTTCCATGAAAGATCCTTGGAGTTGGCAAGTGGACCATGTGACCCATGGCAATATACATGAGAATCAGCATAAAGATACTAGAAGAGATTAGCCTATGCTTTAGGGCTCTCTCCCTGTCATCCACTGGCCCATCTTCATTTTTTATTTTTTCTCCGGCTGGGCTTGCTCCATAGCCAATTTTTTCCACAGCTTTTATAATTTCTTCATCTTTTATTTTGTTTTCGTCAAAATTTACCTTCATCGAGTTGGTCATGAGGTTGACGTTGGCAGTGCTTACGCCATCAAGCCTTTCTACAGCCTTGGTTACATTGGCGACACAGGCCGAGCAAGTCATGCCTCTGACATCATATTTCTTTTCCATAGTACCTCCTACACCCCCCTATGGGTGTTCTATATTTATAGAATAACACCAGAATATTTTTTTTACAAGTTTTCGATAAGTTTCTTAATATTTAATCACATATTGTTTCTTGTAATTTTTATCGATAAAAATTATTTAACAAGATAAGATTTCTTGCAAATAAAAAGGCAGCTTCAGCTGCCATTTTTTTATACTTTTATTCGTCTAAAATCGTCATCTTGTGTTTATTTATTCTATGAAGTCTATCTATTAGCTCTTTCTTCTTTTCATCTATTTTGATTTCCTTCATAATATATCCATCTAGCTCTTCATAGGTAAATCCCATTTCGTCTTCGTCGGTTTGTCCTTCGAACAGTCCTGCTGATGGTTTCTTATTTATTATTTTTTCTGGAAGTCCCAAGTACTTTGCCATTTCAAATAGATCTGTCTTAAGTAGATCCACTATCGGAAATATATCTGCCCCGGAATCTCCATGCTTTGTAAAATATCCTGTGTAGTATTCGGAATAGTTTGAACTTCCCACCACCATGTAGGAATTGCTTTGTGCGTAATAATAAAGAGTGGTCATCCTTAGGCGAGGTTTCACATTGTGGATGCTCATTTCTACATTGGTCTTATCCACAGATTCCATAAATGAATCAAAGGCCTTAGTTAAGTCCACTTTTTTTAAATTTATTCCCGTATTTTCTGCTACGAGTCTAGCGTCTTCTTCGTCCTGTGGTGCAGAGTGTATCGGCATGATTATTCCAAGGGCATCATCTTTAAATGCCCTCTTGCAAAGTGCTGCCACCACTGCAGAGTCAAGTCCTCCAGAAAGTCCAAAGACTACTCCTTTAAGTCCAGCTTCTTCAACTGATCTTTTTATATAATTTACTCTTTCATCTATTTTTTTCTCAAAATTTTCTATTCTCTTAATCATTTTGCCCCCAAGATTTTATAGATACAATTTGTTACATAATTTAGTCCAAGTTTGTCTGCATATTCCAAAGTTTCATCTGTGTAAGTTCCAGGTTGGAAAAATATATTTTCTATTCCCATAGCCTTCGCTTCATCTAAAACTGATATAGCTACTTTAGGATTTACAACTACATCCACTACGTCTATCTTATCTTCAATATCAGAAAGATTTTTATAGACTCTATGGCCTTCAATTTCATCAAGCTTTGGATTTACCATGTAGACGTTGTAACCATGTTCTAGCATCCTCATTGGAATCTTGTATCCAAAGGTGGATTCATCAGATCTTGCTCCAACTACTGCCCAATTTTTTAGTTCTACCATTTTATTTAATTTATCCATTTTACACCTCGTATAATATCTTTCCATCTACAGTTGGAAGAATCACCTCTCCCAAACTCTTTATTTCTACACTTCCGCTGGTCATGTCATTCATATCGTCAAATATCTTTTTATCTTCTGGATCCACATCGATGGTGACGCTGACCATGTCCGTATAATTTTCTTCTACTACTTTATACCCATTTGTTATAAGATAGTTTGTAATCGCTCCGTGGGCGGTGTAGTCATAGGTGAATTCCGTTCGATTCATAGATTTTATAAGCACCTTTGTGCCACCATTTATCGCTTCTACTACTCCCTTTGTATATGCTCGAACAAGCCCACCTGCTCCGAGAAGAACTCCTCCAAAGTATCTCGTCACAACAGTGACCACATTGGTCATGTCTTCTTTTTTTAGGACTTCAAGCATAGGCACTCCTGCAGTTCCACTTGGCTCACCATCATCGGAGTATCTTTGAATATTCTTTTTCTCTCCGATTATGTAAGCATAGGTGTTATGAGTTGCGTCGTAGTATTTGGACTTTTTTTCTTCGATAAATTTTAAAGCTTCTTCTTCAGTTTCAACTCTTTTTATAAATCCGATAAATCTAGATTTTTTTTCAATAAATTCTCCCGTAGATTCCCCGAGCATTGAATAGTACATCATATAAATTCACCGTACTCTCTGATTTCATTTTCGTTTAATATTGCTCTAACCTTAGTGCCTTCAGCTAAATATTCCACAGATAGAGCCTCTACTCCACTTAAAAATCTATCGAGCACATCTCCCTTGCTATATGGAAATAGAAGTGAAACTTCTTGATACTTAATATCCAAACATTTCTCGATAGCATTTAAAAGTTTGTCCATATTTTCATCGTGCTTAGCAGAGATAAATATATAATCTCCATCCACTTGAGGTAGGATTATATCTTCAAGCTCTGCTCTATCCATCTTGTTATAGACAGTTAAGATTGGAACATCCATAACCCCTAAGTCCTTTAAAATATTCATGGTGGTCTTGTACTGAATTTCTATATCCGATGAAGATGCATCCATAACATGGACGATTAAATCAGAACCTCTTATCTCTTCCAATGTGGATTTAAATGCTTCTATAAGTTTCGTCGGAAGTTTTGAAACGAATCCAACAGTATCAGAAATTATAAAATCTCTTCCATTTAAAAGTTTTGACTTCCTTGAATTTGGATCAAGTGTTGCAAAGAGCATGTTCTTTACGAATACTTCTCTACTATTAGAATTTTTAATTCTATTTAAAATCGTACTCTTTCCTGCGTTGGTATATCCAACCAAGGACACGATTGGAAGTCTCGATTCCATTCTTCTCTTGGACCTAGTCTCTCTATTTTTCTCTGCAACTTTTAATTTATCACGAATGGAGTCGATTTCTCTTTGAAGTCTTCTTCTATCTGTTTCTATAATTTGTTCCCCAGGACCACGGGTTCCGATTCCTCCACCAGTTCTTGACCAACCCTTTATACCGAGTAGTCTAGGCATTTCGTATTCCCTCTTCGCAAGTAGCACTTGTAGTTTACCTTCATAGGTATTGGCACGAAGGGCAAAAATATCCAAAATCAAGTTGGTTCTATCTACAATTTTTAATTTTAATTCTTTTTCCAAGTTTCTAAGTTGAATTCCTGTCAGCTCATCGTTAAAAATTATAGTTTCAACTTCCATATTTTTCGCGATTTCTTTGATCTCATTTACTTTTCCAGAGCCGATTAAAAATTTTGGGCTGAACTTCTCAATATTTTGAGTGACCACACCCATCACTTCACCACCATCTGCTTCAACGAGTTCTCTAAGTTCTTCCATAGATGAACTAAGTGAATTTGGAAGCGCTCCAAGATCTGTGCCAACAAGTATAACTTTTTCTTTTTTCTTTAAATTTTCAATGTATTCCATAAAGTCATTATACAATAAATTTTTAATTTTATCATTTTATAGATTTTGAAATTTTATATAAAAGATGGTGAAAGTCCCCTGTTTAATACAATATTGAAAAAGACAAAACGATTTCTTAATGCTATAATGAAGTTGGGAGGTAAGAAATGAATTTCAATTTAAATTTAGATTTTAAATTTAATTTTAAAGATTTAAATAAAAAAGAAAAAATAAAAGTAATTATTCTATCTATACTTATAC
>CAMYEJ010000039.1 GCA_947254665.1 uncultured Peptoniphilus sp. | reverse complement strand
GTCTTATAGACTTTATATTTATTAATAATTACATTAAATTTTATTTATTATCTTCTAACCATCTTGTTGCAAGTTGTGCTAGAGCTGCCACTCCTAGTGGCATTGCTTCTTCGTTAAATAGTACTTCTGGATGGTGTAGTGGTCTTCTCTTTGATTCGTCTTCAACTGGATTTTGTAGAACAAAGAAGAATGCTGGTACTTTGTTTGCATAGTATGCAAAGTCTTCTGAACCACTTTGTCTAGGTATTTCTTGTAAGAATAAGTCTTTATCTATTTCTTTTAAATATCCTAGTGCTTCTTCTGCAAGTTCTGTATTGTTTATTAATACTGGGCAGTCGCTTAGGAATTCTAGTTCTGCTTCTCCTCTATAAGTCTTAGCTATATCAGATACTAGTTCTGGTAGTCTCTTCTTGATGTATTCCCTTGTTTCGTTTGAGAATGTCCTTACTGTTCCTTCGATTACTGCTTCTGCTGGTATTACGTTGATAGCTCCATTTGCTACGAATTTACCCATAGTCACTACTGCTGATTCATCAAATTTGATTTCTCTTGCAATTAGTTCAGGTACTCCTGTTACTATTTTAGCTCCTATAAATACTGGGTCTACTCCTAGGTATGGCATTGAACCGTGGCTACCGATTCCCTTTATTTTAATTCTAAAGTTGTTTGCAGAACTCATCATTACGCCTTTGTTGTAGCCAATTCCTATTCTGTCTGCATGTGGCCATACGTGTAATCCCATTGCTGCATCTACTTTTGGATTTTCTAGTATGCCTTCATCTACCATAACTCCACCACCTGTTAGAAGTTCTTCTGCAGGTTGGAAGATAAATTTTACTTGGCCTTCTAGTTTGTCTTCATTTTCTTTTAGTAGTCTTGCTGCTCCTAGTAGGATTGTTGGATGGATATCATGTCCACAGGCATGGCATCTGCCTTCTATTTTAGATGCAAAGTCTAGTCCTGATTTTTCTATTATTGGTAGAGCGTCCATGTCTGCTCTTAGTAGTATGGTCTTGCCACCTTTCTTACCGATTACAGCTGTTACTCCACCTTTTGAAAAATCATGTCCTTCAATTCCATATTCCGCTAATTTTTCTTTAACGAATTTAGCAGTTTCTGGTAGTTCATATCCTAGTTCTGGGTGTTGATGTATATGTCTTCTTATTTCAACTAAATCTTTATATATTTCATTAGCTCTTTGTAAATAATTCAATTTCTCATCTCCATTAATATTAGGATAGTTCATCGTATACGTATTGAGCGAATAAACTATATCCTTTTATAAATTGTGCTTCATCTATTGCAAATCTTGAATTGTGATGTGCCCATTTTTGTCCGTCTATTTCCATTGGGTTAAATAGGAATACAAATGATCCTGGCACTTTTTCTAAGTACCATGCAAAGTCTTCTCCAGGCATTACAGGATCTTTTAAATCTCTTACATCTTCTGGGAATAATTTTTCTGCGGTTTTCTTAATTCTTCTTGCCACTTCTGGATCGTTTACTAGTGGTGGTGGTTGCCAGAAGAAATCATACACTACTTCTCCTCTGTAAGACTTAGCTATTCCTTCAGCTATTTCTCCAATTCTCTTAGCTATAATATCTCTGTCTTCGTTGGTTACCGCTCTAACAGTTCCTTCAAGTTTTACTTCTCCAGGAATAACATTGAATGCAGTTCCTGCGTGGAATTGACAAACAGATACTACTGCTGGTCTAGTTGGTAGAATTTCTCTAGAAACTATTTCTTGTAATGCCATAACTATGTTTGATGCAATTACAATAGGGTCAATTGATTCTGCTGGGTATGCTCCGTGAGCTCCTTTACCTTTTACAGTAATTTGGAACTTGTCCATACAAGCCATCATTGAGCCTTCTGAGAAGAATAGTTCTCCAGATTTTTTACCTTCTGTAGTTAAATTACCTACATGTACTGCAAGGATTTCGTCAACATCGTCAAGTACACCTTTTTCAACTACGTCTACTGAACCTACGCCTAGCTCTTCCGCTGGTTGGAAAATGAATTTAACATTTCCCTTTAGTTCATCTTTAAAACCATTTATTAATTTACATGCTCCAAGTAACATAGCGGTGTGAGCATCGTGTCCACAAGCGTGCATGCAATTGTTTTTAGATGCAAATTCAAGTCCTGTTTCTTCCTTAACTGGAAGCGCATCCATATCTGCTCTTAAAGCGATAGTCTTGCCGCCAGATTTACCTTTTATCTCAGCGATAACTGCGCTTTTTGCAATGTTTCTGTCGTAGCTAATTCCAATTTCATCAAGCTTTTTGCAAACAAAGTCGATAGTGTTGTCTAGATCAAATCCAACTTCTGGGTTTTCATGTAAATGTCTACGCCACTCTATAACTTCCTGCTCGATTTTTTTAGCTTCATTTAAGATATTCATATCATTCTCCAATACTATTTAAATCTTTTACTTCTTTCTTATAATTATATTTTTATTATTTCTTTTTTCTGTAATGTTCAAAGAATCCAAATCCAACTGTTCCAAATACTGCAGCAGGTACAACTACATATGCAGGTAGGCTAGTAAATCCTAGTAGAAGAGCTACTAATATAACAGCGAAAGTACCGAATTTTAAATTCTTAACAGCGTTCATTCCAAACATAGCACCAAAGATTGCTGGTGATACGTATGTAAAAGCTTCTCTAACTATAGGTGGGAAAATTGAAATAAGTGTTGCACCACCGATAGCGCCAATAGTAACAATTATTAAGTTAGTTAAAATTGATCCAGAAATAGCGATAGTAGATACAAGTTCAGCCTTCTTAGTTCCTGGTTCTACTCCTACAGCTTCTTGAGAAACAGCTGAAGCTGGCACACGTACGTTACCAATGTTACCAGATAGAACTCCAAGATATGTTCCTGGTAGACCTAGAATTGGGAAGTATGAAACTGGTTCAATAACTGCGTATACTAAGAATATAGAAGCAATAAGTCCCCAACCAGAACCAATGTCTGACCAAGATGGTTTAGCTCCATAAATAACCCATAATAAAATAGATGGGGTAAAGCAAAGTAATACACATAGTAGGTTTATAAATCTACCATATTTAATAATCGGTCTAGTAAATTCTTGTTCATATTGTTTATTTAAATCCATAATTTCACCTATCCCTTAAATACCATTTTCTTGCAAATCATACCGAGAACCATAGCAAGAATCATAACAAGTCCAAGGTTAAACTCCTTAAGTTTAGGATGTTTTTCGCCAAATTTTTCGAAAAGAATCATAAGAACAGCTGAAGAAACAGCAACGACGATTCCAGTAGGGTCTTTAAAATCTCTAATAGCCTTAAAAATTTCATTTAAGAACATGTAGGCAAAAGCACCTATAATAGCTGTAACAGAAAGAATTTGAATTCTTGAAGGGTCTCCTCTAGAAATCTTTTCTTGGATAACGTCTAGCTTATCAGCAAAAGCACCAGAGAAGAAAATCCAAGCACCACCATTAAGAGCCATAACCCAAGTAGCGTTTGCGTAGTTAATTAGATTGTAATCTGGAGCTCCAAGAGTAGTTCCTTGAGCCTTTGCAGCCATTGTAGCAGCAGCAAGTTCTGTAGGAGCAGCTCCTATAATAGAAAGTCTCATCCATGAAAGAGGAGAACCTATAACACCCATTAGTCCAACCATAACGAAGAATACTCCAAGAGCAGGACCAATAGCTGAAGTCATCCCTACACGGAAAGCTTGATCAGCTTCTTCTTTAGAAAGATCTACCAAGTGGGCAGCATCTCTAGCTTTTTTCGTAAAAATAATAGCTTCTAGAGCAACAGCTATTAGAACAACCGCCGCACCTAGCCACATAATTCCTGAGTTAGCGATCTCCATAAAATTATCGCCAGTGTATTTTGGTATCATATTAACCTCCTTTAAATTTTTAATAATTGAATACCGTAACAATCGTTTTCTCAATAAGTAAAATATTTAGCCTTTGTATTCAACCTCCTTATAAATAAATTTCAACTACTTATTCAGTATAACATGAATCAGGACAAAATAGTACTTCGACACAGTGAAAAAGCAATTATGAAGTGTTTAAATTCCAAGACTTTTTTCTCCTTTTTTGCAAAATTCAAATATGTGTTCCGCTTTATTTCAGTAAATACCGAAGAAATATTTTAACAAATTCAATTAATTTTTTTCAAATTTTTATTTAAAGTTTTACTTCTTTGGTTATATTTAATCGATCCCTAAGTCGTAAATGATAAAAATTTTAATTTTAAAAAAAAAGAGACTTCATTAGAAGTCCCTTAATTATTTTTCTTATTTTGCTTGTTCAAGAGCTTTGTTAGCTGCATCCTTGTAAATTTCAAGTGATATAGTTGCTCCAGATACTGCTTCTAGTGCATCTACAGATCCTTTTTCTACAAGTTGTTTTGGATATTCAGCTGCTCCTACTAAAGATTGTTGAGCTTTGTCATACATAGCTTGATCTTTGATTTCTCCGTTAACTTTTCCGTAGTCTTCACCTTTTTCAGTTCCGTCTGCATCGAAGTTCTTAAGAGTTGCATCAGTGATCTTTCCGTTTTCAACAGTGATTGTTGTTTCCATGTATCCGCCGTGTTCATCTTTTTCTGAAACTCCTGTGTAAGTTCCGTCTTTTAGTTCTGCTTGAGCTTCAGTTTGTGTTCCAGCATTTGCTCCTTCATTTTTCTTTTCAGCGTTGTTTTTGTTTCCACAAGCTGTAAGTACTAGTGTAAATGCTAAAAGTATTGGTAGTAATTTTTTCATTTTGCATTCCTCCTTTTTCGTTATTATAAAATATTACAAGATTTTTTTGAAATTTTCAATACATAATCATGATTAATTGCTAATGTGAAGAAACTTTCAAATTTTTGTAACATTTTGAAAACAATACATAAAAAAACTCAACCCTTTTGGATTGAGTTTTAATTATATATTTTTTATTCAGTGATCTTCTTTTCTTTAACTTCTTCTTTCATTTGTGAGATGAAGTCTTCGATTTTTACATCTTTTACTTCTTCTCCAGATCTCTTTCTGATGGATAGAAGTCCTGATTCTACTTCTTGTTCACCGATTACAAGCATGTAGTTTACTTTTCTAAGTTGAGCTTGTCTAATCTTGTATCCAACTTTTTCTGCACGAGTATCCATTTCTACTCTGAATCCACTTGTCTTTAGTTTGTTCTTAACTTCTTCTGCATAGTCGTGGAATTTTTCTGATACTGGAATGATTTCAACTTGTACCGGTGCAAGCCATAGCGGGAATTTACCTGCGAAGTGTTCGATTAGAATTCCCATGAATCTTTCGATTGATCCAAGTAGTGCTCTATGAAGCATAACTGGTCTTGCCTTTTCTCCATCTGCATTTATATAGGTTAGTTCGAAGTTTTCTGGCATTTGGAAGTCAAGTTGGATAGTTCCACATTGCCAAGTTCTTCCGATTGCATCTTCTAGATGGAAGTCGATCTTAGGTCCGTAGAATGCTCCATCTCCTTCGTTGATTGTGTATTTTAATCCTCTTTCTTCAAGGGCATCTTTTAGATTCTTTTCTGCGATGTTCCAAGCTTCGATAGTTCCCATAAAGTCATCTGGTCTAGTTGAAAGTTCGATTTCATACTTAAATCCAAATGTGCTATATAGAAGTTTTGCAAGGTCTATCATCTTGAATACTTCGTCTTTTACTTGTTCTGGTAGACAGTAAACGTGAGCATCGTCTTGAGTAAATGTTCTTACTCTGAATAGTCCGTGAAGAGCTCCAGAAAGTTCGTGTCTGTGAACTTGTCCAAATTCAGATAATCTTATAGGAAGATCTCTGTATGAGTGAGCTTTTTCTTCATATACTAGGATTGATCCTGGGCAGTTCATAGGTTTAACTGCGTAGTCTTCTCCGTCGATCTTGGTGAAGTACATATTGTCTTTGTAGTGATCCCAGTGACCTGATCTGTGCCATAGTGCTTCGTTTAGGATTATCGGAGTTTGGATTTCTCCGTAACCATTTTCAAGAAGTACATTTCTCCACCAGTTTAGTAGTGTGTTCTTTAAAATCATTCCGTGTGGTAGGAAGAATGGGAATCCAGGTCCTTCATCTCTCATTGTAAATAGATCTAGTTCTCTACCGATTCTTCTGTGGTCACGCTTTTCAGCTTCTTCCATTCTTTCTATATATTCATCTAGTTGTTTCTTCTTTTCAAAAGAAATTCCGTAGATTCTTTGAAGCATCTTGTTGTTTGAGTCGCCTCTCCAATAAGCTCCTGCTATTGATAGAAGTTTAAATGCTTTTATAAGCTTAACATTTCCGATATGTGGTCCTCTACATAGGTCAACGAAGTTACCCATCTTGTAGATTCCTACATTTTCATCTGCTATTCCTTCTATAAGTTCAACTTTGTAATCTTGTCCTCTTTCTTTGAAGAATTCAATTGCCTTATCCCTTGGCATAGTTTCGAAGGTTACTTCATGAGCATCCTTAACTATCTTTTGCATTTCTTCTTCGATCTTTGGCAAATCTTCTGGGACGATTTTGTGTTCAAGATCGATGTCATAGTAGAATCCATTGTCTATTGCAGGTCCTATTGCAAATTTAGTTTCTGGCCATAGGTTCATAATTGCATGGGCAAGTACGTGAGCACTAGTGTGCCAGAAAATCTTCTTACCTTCCTTATCTTCAAAAGTTAAGATCTTAACTTCTGCATCACAATTAATAGGATCGTTTACTCCTAAAACTTCGTCATTTACCATTGCTCCAAGAGCATTTCTTGCAAGACCTTCTGAAATAGATTTTGCAACGTCATAAACTTTTATTCCCTTTTCAAATTCTTTTGATGATCCATCTGGAAAACTTATTTTCATCATTTCCTCCTTAAATATAAAAAAAGATCATACATCGAAAGGACGTATGATCGTGGTTCCACCTTGGTTCGCCTGTATAGGCCTTAATGAATTTAACGCATTTCTTACGCTGCATATTACTGCAGAACTCCGGGGTAGTTTTCGCCTCTAGGAATATGGAGCATTCTCATCCGGTTTTAGCTCCTCTCTGTAAGATTCTAATAGAAGTTACTCTTCCCATCCGTCAATATAAATAATCTAGCACTAATTTAATTCTTTGTCAAGCTTACACTAGATTTTCTTCTCGACAAATTTATTATACCCATTACCATCATTCCTATAATAGAATTTATAACGATTGATCCGCCGGGTCTAATATCGTAGTAGTAAGAAATTATTATTCCTACCATGGTGTAGATTACTCCCAAAAGAACTGAAAGTAGTACGGTTGTCTTGTAACTTCTGCTTACCATTAGTGTAGTTGCAACAGGAAGTACGATTAGAGATGCAACTAGAAGTGCCCCTACAATCTTGCAGGCAAGTGCTATGGTTATAGCAGTTAGTAATGTGATGATTGAGTTTATATATCTTACATTTACCCCTGCAAGTCTAGCCAAATTTTCGTTTATTGCTATGTCCAAAAGGGCTCCGTAGTATCTAATTGAAAGATATAGCACTAGGACAAATACGATTCCTATGAAGATTAAATCGTGTTCAGTAACTGCAGATATACTTCCGAATAAGTATGATTCAAAAGTATTACCTCCCGGTGCAAAGTCAGATAGCACCGCTGCAAATCCAAGTCCGGTACTCATGATTACCGCCACAGCCATATCTCCATATTGAGGAAATTTCTTCCTTATAATTTCTATTAAAAATGCTGCAACTATACAGATAAATACTGCTCCAATTACAGGATCTAGTCCAAGGATAAGTCCTAGACCAACCCCTGCCAAAGATGTATGGGATAGAGCATCTCCAATCATAGATGTCTTTCTGTTTACCATGACTACTCCTATTAAAGGAATCATGATTGAAAGCATAAGTCCTGCTAAAAGTGCCCTCCTCATAAAATCAAATTCCAACATCGATTAGCGCCCCCTCTCTCATATCTGCAACTCTACTAAGTTTTAAGTGATTCTTTATAAATTCAAATTCGTGGCTAACCATTAGAATAGTTATGCCTTTTTCCTGATTTAATTTTCCAATCATTTCCATAAAGTGAACTTTGTTTTCCATGTCCACTCCAGATGTAGGTTCATCCAAAAGTAGAAGTTTTGGATCTTTTACAAGAGCTCTCGCAATCATGACCCTCTGTTTAAGTCCACCAGATAGTTCATTGAAAGGAGTGTTTTCGTATTCCAAAATATCTAGAGCCTTTAGTTTTTCCCTAGTCATCTCCATAAGCTTCTTACTCGGTTTCTTTATAAAACCAAACTCTCTATAAAAGTTTAAGCTCACAAGTTCCTTTACTGTAACTGGAAAGCTGATTCCATTGGATCTTTCCACCTGTGGGACATATCCCACATCTTTAAAATCTTTTATATTTTTTAAATCTTCCCCAAATAGTTTTATGCTTCCTGAATAGCCATTTAATTCCCTTAGCAATATCTTAAGAAAAGTTGATTTACCAGATCCGTTTTCTCCAGTTATAACCACCACTTCTTTTTCTTTAAGCTGAAAGTTTAAATCCTTTAAAACATGTGCCATTCCATAGGAAAAAGAAAGATTATTTATTTCTAAAATATTCAATTTCCACCTCATTTCAGAGAATTATATAATTTTTCCAAATTCTCTCTCATTATATCAACGTAGTCCTTACTGTCATCTAAAATATATTCCATCGAAGTCAGATAGTCGGTCTTGCCTCCTATTTCACTTGCCAATGTGTCTGCACCTTTGATTTCGTTGTTAGCTTCGTAGAAAATAGTATTTATATGTTTTGCCTTGCAGAACATAATCGCCTTACGAATAGTCTTAAGACTTGGCGTTTCTGTAGATACAAGCCCTTGTAGAGGATACTGTAAAAGACCAAACTCCCTAGCCAAGTATTCATAGGCATAGTGAGTAACTACAAACTCTTTGTTCTTTAAATCTTTGAACTTATCCCTGTACTCAACCTCTAAATTGGTTAAATCTTCTATTGCATCTACCTTATTCTTGTAAAATTTTCTCTTAAGATCTGGATACTTCTTTTCAAGAGCTTCGAAAATCGTATTGTAGTAAGATTTTGCATTTTTTAGACTTAGCCAAGAGTGAGGGTCATAGGTAACCCTGTCAAGAGAAGAAGTCGATCCATTTAGATGAACTTTGAGGTCAATCTTTTCACCAGCGTTATCCAAAATTTGGTAAGGAAGAATCTTTTCAGAAACCCTGTCTGCAATGAACACCCAGTCGCCACCCTCTGGCATCTTGTAGTATATAGCACCACTTTCGTGACCCATCTCAAGGGAATAAACCTTGTCCTCTTCCACATTGATAGTTTCCTTTTGGCGAACGAGCACTCCCTTTTGTTCCATAATCTTCTTGCCCTTCTTGATTAGCTCATCCTCTTTCATGCCATTCTTCTTTAAAAAAGCAACCCTCATCAAATCTTCGTGAGTGTGACCGAACTCAATCTCATACTTCATCTTAGGCTCGGAATTAAACTCCGCCATGTAGGCAAAGTCCCCGATGGCAGCCTGACCCTTGTAAGTAATAAGTTCAATATTTTCAGAAAGAGTTACAATCTTAAGATCAGGAAATGTCTTCCTAACCTGAGGCAAGAACTTCTCCATATTCGCACCGTTAACAAAGAAAATATCCGCCTTCTTAAGCTCTCTTAAATCCTTTGGAGTCGGCTCCCACATGTGTGGATCCTTGTCAATGGGCATAAAATACCTAACATCTAAAGCATCTTTAGCAATATTTTTTGTCATTGTGTATATAGGATAAAAAGAGGTATAAACAATAGGTTTCCCTCCTTGTTCTACCTCTTTTCTTTCACATCCAACTAATAAAATGACAAATAAAAAGACTAAAGATAAAACTTTTCTTTTTATTTTCATATTGTCTCCTATTATTCAGCTATTTCTCCAGCAATTTGTTCCATTGTTGAGTTAGGTTTTACATAAGTAGGATACCAATTATCCATACCTAGTAGTTCATTTTCATCGCTACCATATCTCATATGGAAGTGGATAAGCTCTTCTTCACCATGAACAGGCATCATAAGTAGAATAGGGTATTTTGAATCTGGGTTCTTAGATTTGAAAACAAACCATTCTAGATCGTAGTTGCCGTGTTTAACCTTGTGTTCGTTGATAAGTTCGTACTCAGAAGTTTCAATAGCCTTTCCGTCTTTATCTTCGAAATTATCAAGGAAAGTAGCATTGTTACCTTCTATTTTGATACCTAAGAAGTCAGAATGTCTCTTTTCTTTGTAAGCAGCCTTAGCTTCTTCAGCAGACTTACCATCTTTCTTTCCAAGAGCCTCATAAGCACCTTGTACTTCTTCAGCATCTAGGTAACCTTCGATACTATTCCAAGTACCTTCCCAATCAGCAAGAGTTACGCTGCTATTAGATTCTTCTTCAGAACCTTGGTTCTTGTTAGCATCACTTTCTACATTAGTTTTATTATTTTTTTCATTAGCAGCTGCATTACCTTCTTTTTTACCACAGCCAACAAGTAGAGTTAAACAAAGTAAAAAAACTGCTAAAAATTTAAAATTATTTTTCATAAAAATCCTCCTGGTATAAAAT
>CAMYEJ010000038.1 GCA_947254665.1 uncultured Peptoniphilus sp. | reverse complement strand
GATGTAGGCGAAATTATATATGAAATGATTCCGGTTTCTTCTCTGAAAAAAGTATTTTTAGATGAAAAGCCCGTTTATGATATTGAAACTTTAAATATTACTGGATTAAAAGGTGAGGTTATCTCTTTTCAAGTTGCATACTCTTCAAACATTCCTTTTAGGCAACTTGCAAAGGTAGAGATAAAATCACCTATTAAAAACAATATTAAAGTCTATACAGTGGAGTCAGTTCCAGTTACAAGGGCAGCAATGACCATCGTCGATGACAATTATTTGAGGACTACTCCAGGACTTTATCCAGACCTACTTAAGCCTCTTCCAAAGGACGGTGTGGTTAAGATTAGATCCGGTCTGTGGTCCAGTCTTTGGATTGACGTGGAAGTGGATGATTCCATCTTAGCCGGCGAATATCCTATTGAAATAAGTCTTATTTCCATCGGCGAAAGCATGGGTCAAGCTGAATCTAATATGGCTAAGGGAGAAGTGTTTGCCAAATGCAAAACCAGTGTAAAGATTTACGATGTAGAACTTCCTAAACAAGAGATTATCCATACGGAATGGTTCTACCTCGACTGTTTGGCTGATTATTACAAGGCAAAAGTATTTTCAGATAGACACTGGAAGATTATTTCAAATTTCCTTAATCATTATGCTTCCATGGGTTGCAACATGGTGCTTACACCGCTCTTTACCTACACCCTTGACACTCAAGTTGGAAAGGAAAGGACCAATGTTCAGCTCATAGACATCGAAGTTAAGAAGGGTAAGTACTATTTTAATTACGACAATTTAAAGAAATGGATAGATTTAGTTAGATCAAAGGGCATTGAATACTTTGAAATGTCCCATATATTTAGCCAATGGGGTGCCAAGTTTACGCCAAACATCGTGGCTACAGTAGATGGAAAGAAGAAGAAAATCTTTGGATGGGACACTCCATCAGTGGGAGAGTACACTAAGTTCTTGGAACAATTCATTCCTGATTTAGTCGCTCATTTAAAAGAGTGGGGAGTGCTGGACAAGACCTACTTCCATATTTCGGACGTGCCTAGGAAGGAACATATAAAGTCCTACAAAGAGGCTTATATGTCAGTGAAGGATCTATTTAAGGACCTTAAAACTTTTGAAGCAGTTGCCCACTATGATTTCTTCGAAAAAGGTTTGATAGAGCTACCAGTAGCTGCATCATCTGTAATTCATGATTTTCTAAATGACGGCTTAGATGAGTTGTGGACTTACTATTGTGTTGGACAATTTACAGAAGTTGCCAACAGATTTATGTCCATGCCTTCTGCTAGAAATAGAATTTTTGGAATTCAAATGTACAAGTTCAATGTAAGTGGATTCTTGCATTGGGGATACAATTTCTACAACTCGGTCCTATCTTATAAGAAGATTGACCCTTACAAAGTTACCGATGCTGACGATGGATTCCCGGCGGGAGATGCATTCTTAGTATATCCGGGCAGAGGTGGGGTTCCAGAGCCTTCCATAAGGTCAAAGGTACTTGCTCAAGCCTTCTATGATGAGAGAGCCCTATCTTATTTGGAAAGACTCACTTCTAAAGAGTATGTGTTAGATATTTTGGAAAGGAATCTGTCAGAACCAATCACTTTCTACGAGTATCCAAAGAGCGATTCATACCTAATCAGAACTAGGAACAGAGTTAACTATGAGCTTAATAAAATTTTAAATTCGTAAAATTTTTGCTCGCAGTAGTTTTAAATAACATACGGAGATTAAAAATTTAACCATTTAATTACAAAGTTTAAAAATTTAAAAAATTTTTCATAAAATCCATTAAAAGCCGGTGCAGTGTCGCCGGTTTTTTCATGGAAATAAAAAAACTGCCAAGGAAAATCTTGACAGTTTCGTTATTTTCTTTAGTCTTAAAATTTTTTTGATGGATAAAACTTTCTTGAAATTTTGGTTAAATCAAAATGCAATCTTGTAGTAGAGAGCGATAAAACATAGGATCATCGCCATTGGCACATAGATAAATTTGCCGATATAGTACCAAGTCTTGGTGTAAGTCTTCTTGCTTCCAGTATTTATTTCTCCTATTAGGGAATCTCTATCCATAATCCAGAACCAAGAGAAGGCACCGAGGGTTGCTCCCATTGGAATGATGTAGATGGATACGAGATCCATCCAAGATCCCCATCCGCCGAGAATCGCGCCAGGCACTCCGCCGATTGGCTCCATAAAAACTCCTGGTATAAATGCCATGAGACCTATAAAAACAAGGACCGTCTTTCTACTTAGACTTTTGAAATTGTGGAGGATTGACTCGCAGACAACTTCAAACATATTTTGTAGCGATGAAATCCCGCCGAATAACACTGCAAGGTAGAGAGCGATTGCAAAAATTCTACCGCCCACCATGTTTTGTAAAATCTTTGGAAGGGTTACGAATAAAAGTCCAGGACCGCCTTCAGGATTTTCGCTGAATGAAAACAGAGCAGGAATCATCACTAGAGCTGCAACCATAGCTGCGATGGTGTCGAAGATTGCCGTCTGTTTCGCACCGCCCACGATGTCCTCGTCCTTAGGAAGATATGCACCGCAGACAATCATCCCGCTTCCGGTGATGGATAGGGAGAAGAATGCCTGCCCCATAGCGCTAACGAGCACATTTGGATTAAGAAGCATCTTCCAATCTGGAGTGAACATAAACTTGTATCCGTCAAAAGCGTTCGGTAAAAATGCAACCCTAATCGCAAGGATTACAAATAGAATAAAAAATAGTGGCATCATAATTTTGTTTGCCTTTTCAATGGAGTGGGCACCACTTACACAGGTAAGTAAAGTGATGAATATAACTATGAAGTGGAAGTGCACGACACTGAAATTGGTGCTTGAAAAAGACTTAAACCAATTGTCTGCATCGATGGTCATAAGACTTCCAGTCAAACTTTGGAATAGGGATTTCAAAACATAGGAAATTATAACCGCGTAGCCGATAGCTATGCAAATGGAACCTAGAAGAGGTAAAAATCCAATAGCCTTCCCAAGTTTAGAAAGTTTCACATGTGACCAAGCCTTTTCATAAGAACCGAGGGTTCCAGTTTCCGAATATCTTCCCACAGCATACTCAGCAGATAGACCGAAGTAGGCAAAGATTGCTATAAAAAATAAATACACTATTAAAAAAGCTCCACCGCCATTAGCTGCAAGTTTGTATGGAAAGCCCCACATGTTCGCCATTCCCACCGCAGAACCGACTGTGGTTAAAATAAAACCCCAAGTGGATGTAAATTTATTGTTTTTCATTTAAATTAATTCTCCTTAAAATACTTTATTGCTTTGACTCAATAAACTCAAATATAATCATAAGCTTTTAAAGTTTTATTGTCAACCATTAAATAAAATAGTTTTGTGGATATGGATGGAATTAAAAGAAAAATATAAGAGAGGCTATCCGTCTAAACCTAGCTTGACGAATGTAGTGAGTCTTAGTAGGTGTGATGCAACCTGTTTCCCAAGAGGCGTAGCCGATTGGTTGAAACAGTCTGCTGATAGCATCTGTAAATATAATTTTTTGTAGCGGAAGCAAGGAGCTTCCACAGCCGAAGGCTACTCTAAATCTCCCAACTGCAGTCACCCTGAGCGGAGACGGTGGAGCAATGCGGAACCGTCGCAGTCGAATGGGTATAACCTTGGTGGGTTTATATATGGGTGAATGTAGTTGAAATAGTTTTTAATATTTTTTTGTAAAAAATAGGTTAAATATAGGTCAGATCCTTCGACTCCAAAGGCTAACGCCTTTTCCACTCAGGATGACTAGTTGGGAGGAAGGATGCTCAATTATTGTAAATTACTTGCAAATTTTAAAAACTTCACGCCTTCGGCTGTGGAACCTAAAAGGTTCCGCTACGAGTGTTAATAATATGTATAGGTGAAATTACGCCTTACGGCTGAGGATAGATAGTGTAGTATCAAGGTTGATGGAAGCTGGTAGCTTCCGCTACAAAATTAAATCATCATCTGTGCTTGACCAGTAGAGGTTATACCCGTTCGACTCCAGCTCCTTCGTCGCTTCCGCTCAGGATGACTGTATTCCTTAGGGATCTCTTTAAGATTAAAGAAAATAAATACAAATAAAAAATCCGCCGAAGCGGACTTTTAATTACTTGAATCACTTAATTTTCTAAAATTCTAAAATTTTTACTTTTTCTAAAGTTTTCCTACTTTGTTGCTCCGTCATAGACTTCGTAGTTGTAATCCTTTAGTTTTGATTCTACTTGATCTAGTTTTAGTTCGTCCATGGTTTCGTACCTGCCGTATACTTTGCTAATATTTTTATAGTCTATGATTTGATCTGGCTTGCTATTATCTGTTGATACTTCGCTCTTTATCTTTTCGCCTTCATCTTCTGTTTCTTCCGTTTCTTCTTCGTTTTTTGATTCTGGCGTGTCGATTTTATCTACTAGGAAGTTTGACACTTCTACTGCTGTATATTCCTTCTCAACTTTGTCATATTTTTCGACGTTGTAACTATAAACCAGGTACATTATTGGAACGTTATAGTCGCTAAATATTCCGCCAGAGTTTAATCCAGTTTCTTTTGGTGTTAGGAAGTAGAGCCCGCTATATACTGGTGTGTCTGGATTGTTTCTTGATGCGAGGTCTGATTTTACGATTGAGTAGGCTTGGTCTTTTATCTTTTCGAAGAAGTCTGGGTCTAGTTCTTCTTTGGTTAGGATGTAACTTCTTGCGTCTTTATTTGTAATTTTGTATTCTTTTTCCAAAGTACTTGGCTTGTAGGCATATTCGTGGAGCCTATCTATTCCGTCTTGGTTAAAGACGAATTTTATTTCGTCGCCAATCTTTACATATTGATCGTCATCTAGGAGTTTTCCGTCTCTGTAGATATCGTAGTAGTTACTTGCAGAACCGAGGGCTCTTTCTAGTGGGTTATCTCCTTGTAGTTTGGTGTTTGTTATTTTGATCTTTAGTTTTGGAGATACTCCTGTGAATTTTGGTTTAAATCCGTCGAATGGATCCACCTCTAGTACTTCTTGTAACCCTTTAACAGTGAATTCTTTGCTCGTGTTTGTAAATCTTATGCCGAGGCTATCTTGTAAATTTTCTTTGTTTCTTATTTGCGCTATTACTGTGACCTTTTCGTCATTTTTTAATTTGTTGTTTGGATTTATGATAAATGTAATATTATCCACGATGTCTGACACGCTGAAATTTGCATCTTCTCCCAATTTTTCTCTGAGTTTTTCTTCAAGCATATCTCTATTTAATTTTAAGCTGTCTGTATCCAGTGTTCCTTCTTCGTTAATGCCTTCAAAGACGGGATCTTCTATGAAGTCAGCTATACTTAGAGTCTTTATAAATGGATTTAAGATAGAATTTTTAAATTTTAATATTGAAAATATTAATGCAAAAGCTATTATTATTCCAAGTATAATCCAAACTATGGTAGGAGTTTTCCTCTTTCTTTTGAAGGTCTTGCTACTGTTTTTTAGTTCGTCGTAGTCTTCGATTATTCTTCTTTCATTATTGGAGCTGCTATTCATTTGAACTGGAGTGCCACAAACTCCGCAAAATTTATTACCTTCAGGGACTTTATTTCCACAATTTTTACATGTATACATTTTATTCCTCACTATCTTTCGTCTTTGTCGATACGTCCTAGGGCGAACCTTGCTATGGCTGCGTGGACAACTATAAATAAAATAAACACTATTAATGTTATTAATACATTATAAAGAGTTGTTTTATAGAAATTTTCAGAAGCAATTTTATTTTCTGCTAAGAATCTATTTATTTTATCTACTACAACAGGATTTTGATATTCTTCTGAAGCTTCCGGTGCATTTGTAGAATTGAAAATATCTATTGCAATTCCCAATGATTTCAAGCCCCAATTTGCAATGGTAAATTTGGACAAGATTTTCTTCCAGCCTTCTAGTTTAAAAATAAAGTTTGAAAGCACTAATTGAAATATAAGGGCAAAGGGCATCACCGTCATCGCCATCTTGTTACTCTTAACTAGTGATGAAATCATAAGTCCAAGCATATCTGATGCGTATATTATTAAAAATACTGATAGAGTAAAGTAAATTACCCTTGCTAAATCCAAAGTCTTTCCGACTGCGAGTCCTCGTTTATATACTGACAAAACCATAGCTGAAATTATCAGTGCTTCTACTAAACAAAGGATGAGTTCTACTAGCATATGGGAAAATAGAAATACTGAATAACTTACATTTCCAGATTTATGTTCCTGTCTTATGGAATTTCTTTCGGAACAGATTATCTCTATTGAGTTAAAAAGTCCCGTCCATATACATGCGCAAACTATTGCGAAAAGGGTGGTTCTCGTGTCGTCAAAGAGTTTGAATGCATCTTTGCTTGTTGCTGTAAGTACCATGGCTGTGATTATAAATGTTGATAGAATTTTTAAGATGCCATTGGAATTTAAAAATACACGAATGTACTTCTTAAAATATACTTTTAGTTGTAAAAAATAACGATCGCTATCCATTTTAATTACCTGCCATTTTAAATTTATTTATAAAATAATCTGCCTCTTCTTGATTATTTATAAGTTTTACTATATCTTCAAGTTTTTCTACTTGGAAAAACTCCAATGCTTCGTCGATACTCCCATAGAACGCCATATGGCCACAGTTTTCTACGGAATCTTTGGCTATGACCAAGATTTTGTCGTAGAGTTCTTTTATTCTATCGGGTGAGTGGGAGATGACTATGGCTATCTTTTCTTCATCGACGATGGCTCTTACTTGTTTCATTACCATTTCTGCAGATCCTGCGTCGAGCCCTGAGTCTGGTTCATCTAAGAAGAAAATTTCTGGCTCGCTTAGGTATTCCACCGCGATGCTAAGTCTCTTTCTCTGACCGCCACTGATTTTTTTTACAAAATTATTTTTCTCTTTTTCCATGCCGAAGGTTTTGAGAATTGAATCTAATTTTTCGTTTAGTCTCTTCCTATCTTTTACAATTTCCAAAGGAAGTTGAAGCAAGGCCGCATCTTTTAGAGTGTGGTAGACCGTATCCATGTCACGAAGGGTGTCAAACTGCGGAACTAACCTTACCAAACGTCTCACTTTTTGTGAATTTTTGTAGAGATTAAACTCCTTGTAACGGATTTCTGCATCTGCTTTTTCATATCCAGACACAGCATTTACAAAAGTGGTCTTGCCAGCGCCAGATCCTCCGACAACGAGCACCATTTCCCTTGGATGTATATCTAAATTTATGTCCTTTAGAAGTCTTCTATTTTTGCCCTTTTCTTTTCCGATTCTCTCTCTTATTCTGATGGAAAGATCTTTGCTATAAGGTCTTTTTATTTTTAAAATCTCTGCATCAGCCTGTTGATAAAAACATAGGTCGTCGTGAATTATATAGACCTCTTCTTCGTCTACGTAAAAGTCTCCAGGTTTTAATTTCCTTACAATTTGACTCACTCGAGCCTCATTTTTATTTAAAACTTTCCAAGGAGAGTTAACCCTTTCTGCATCTTCTGTGTAGAATATGGAAATCATGCCTTCGCTTCGATCTTTTGCAGTTAAAATAATATGGGTATTATTTTTTAGAACTACCCCGACATTACTATTTAGATGGTTTAAATCGATCCAAGTGTCTAGCATATCACTTGCGTTGGTGTAGACATAGCCTCTTTCTGTTAGTTCAAACCAGCCTAAAATTCCACTGGGGCAATCTTTTTTTACGATTATATCTGAGGCGCTACTATCGTTTCCAGTTCCGATGGTGAGTTTTCCATTTAAGCGAATCTTCCTAATTCCATCCTCGTCAAAGATAAATATAAATTTTTCATTAGACTTCGCCATGACATCCTCCTCGTCAATCAATTACTATAATTTGCTAATTAATAAGATAAATCATTCATAATTAATTATAGACCAGTTAGCAATATTTTTCTATGGATTGGGGCGCAATAAAAAAAGGATGGAAATTTTCCATCCTAATTTTAATTATAATTTTAATTCTTTTTATTTTTTATTTTCTTCTCTAACTTTAAAGACAAAGTCTATGTCTCTAAAGGTGATGTGTCCGTTTTCGTCGATCTTTAAATCTGGAAGTGAATCACTCTTAATGGTTCCGTCTTCTTCCAAGATAGGATTCTCAGATTTGATTTCTTCATTAAAGGAAGAGGTGAGTTCGCCTGTTAAGGTTCCTTCTTTACGCATCTTTTCTATTTCTTCGTCCCTTTTATCTTCCGGTACATGTTGCAAATCTGTGTACATTTGTACGAAGATATGGTCCTTGTCAAAGTAGATTAGTCCTTGGTGTGATGTAAATAGTGATCCTTCCAGTCTTTCTTCATAGAGGGATTTCTTCTGACATCCTGTAGAAATCACAAGGACTAGCACCATAACCAGAACTAAAATCTTTTTGAACCTTTTCATAATATCCTCCTTAGAATCCGATATTTATTTCGAATAACATTTTGTAGAACTTATAACTTACAAATAGCATAAATGCTGCAAATGGATACATTAGTATTCCTATTCCTGTTCCTGATCCAAATATTCCATTAATTAGTAGGGTAGATGTACATACTGTTGTAATTATTGCTACTACCATTATAACCTTTGATGCACCTTTTAGAACGATGCACTTGGTAGTTCTTGAGCCGTCGTTTAATTTGGTTACTATAAGTCCTATTAGGAAGTATACTAGACATAGGAAAACTATATTTAAAATATATTTTCCAAACATTATGGTGGTTGTACTAGTTACTATTGAGAAGATTGGATTTGGTTCCATCATCTTTTTGAAATTACTTAGATCTGAGAATGTAATTGATTCTGTGTTGAAGAACACTTGGTAGAATCTTAGATATATTTCAAGAAGAAATTCTCCTCCAAATGTGATGATGAGCATGCCTAAGAATCCGACTATATTTCCAGATAGAGTTCCTACGCCAAATGCTCCGAGGAACGCCGCTATCATTTGTAGCACATTTTTGCCGATGAGTCCACCAATGCCGCTAAAGGTTAAGATATTTCCAAATGGTGTGTTTCTAAGTAGGAGATAGTTTATTCCTAGGCTTAGTACTAGGTACACCATAAGACTTAGTATTCCAAAGATGACCTTTGCCACATAGATTCCTTCTCTTTTTACTGGGACTTGGCGCATAAATTTGTAGAATGTAGTCATAAATTCTGAACTTAAAAGGAATGCTAATGCTACTGCTAGTAGTACAAGTGATTGGAAGTTCATGCTTAGGATCTTGCTTCCTGAGATTAAACCTTTGTCGTAGTCAAGGACTCTGGCAAGATTATAGTCAACTATTGATCCGCCATATCTATAGGATTCTGAATTGTTTTCTGCTCTGTCTAAGCCAACTTTTTTCCCGTAGTCTGCTACCATTTTTATATCTTCTTTGGTAAATGGTTTCTTTAGCCTTTCTTGTAGGACTGGAGTATCGACGTAATCATCTTGCTCTTTTACAAAGGTTCCATTATTAAATTTTTCTACCTTTATTACACTTGATGCCAAGTCTTCACTGATAAATCTATATCCAGTCTTTATCGCTGAAAATTGTAGGAATATGGTTCCTATAAATATTACTGCGAAGAGTAGGCTGTATTTTTTATATAAAATTTTTAAAACTTTATCTAATCCTTTCATCATCTATCCTCCTTTATGCTTTCATAGTAGAAGACATCTTCGTATTTTACAGGGATGATGTCGTGTTGGATGATTTCTGTCTTTAATTTCTTTTGCACTTCTTCAAAACCATCTTCTGTGAGAATAGTTATAACTCTTCCGATTTCTCCGGTGATAAATAGTTTTTCTCTGTCTTCTTCCTTTAGTGTTTCCTTTAGAACTATTTGGAATTTATTTAGATTTAGACTTTGGTCCACTGCTTGAAGACTTCCATCTAGAGAGATATATATTGCTGTGTCGGAGATGGATTCTAGTTCATCCAGTGAGTGGGAAGAGATTAGTACTGCTCGTCCTGCTGCTGTTGCGTCTAGTACATACTCGATGACCTTCCTTCTATTTACAACGTCTATTCCGTCTAGGATTTCATCTAGTAGTATATAATCTGCTCCCGTTGCAAGGATGATTACAAGTCCGAGTAGGGCGCTTTGACCTTTGGAGAGATTTCTCACATCCATCTTCGGACTGATTCTTAGCTTTGTAAGTTCCGTCTTTACGAATTCTCTATCGAAGTGAGGATAGATAATTTCATAAAATTCCATGATCCTTAGTGCGTTTGAATATTTAAATAGATCGAATCTGTCTGGAAGGAACGCGATATTTTGTTGAAGAGTTATATCTTCGTCGATCTTTTTATCGTCTATGGATATAAATCCGCTATCTTGTGAGATTATTCTGGATAGAATCTCAAGCATGGTGGTCTTTCCAGAACCATTTCTTCCTATTAGGGATGTAACTTTTCCTTTTTCTACGGAGAAACTAATGCCGTTTAAAACATGTTTTTCGCCGTAGCTTTTGTGAATATCATTTATTTTTAGCATTAGACTCTGCCTCCTTTTCTACATTTCTATAGATTTCTTCTATATCTTCTAAGCTTAATTCGTGGTAGATAGCTTCTTTAAAAACACCCGCTATCTTACGCTTCACATTTTCCTTTTCCAAGAGTTCTCTAGATTTATCGAACTCGATAAATGTTCCTCTGCCTACTATCGTCTTTATGACTCCCATACTTTCCAGCTCTCTATAAGCTCTTTGAACTGTGGATTCATTGACAAGGAGTAGCTTTGCCATTTCTCTAACTGAAGGAAGTTTGTCTCCTTCAAGAAACATGCCCTTGACTATGGAATCTCTAATGGAGTCGACTATTTGTTTGTAGATTGGGACTGAACTTTTTAAATTGATATTAAACAAATCTTCTACCTCCTTTTAAATTTAAGTGTAAATTTATAATAAATTTGGAATGTGTGCACTCACTCCATACACTATCTAAAGT
>CAMYEJ010000037.1 GCA_947254665.1 uncultured Peptoniphilus sp. | reverse complement strand
ATATATAGTATATGGAGGTTATTACTTGAAAGAAAATCAATGTAAAATTGTGCCGATTTCAGACACAAATATTTTAAATACACTTTTTGGTAATTTAGACGAATACCATAGGCTCATTGAGAGCTCTATGGGAGTTAAAATAATTGTAAAAGAAGACCTTTTAGAGATATATGGAGACGAAATTGCGACAGAAAATGCGGCTCTTCTAATCGAAAATCTAAAGGAATTAATTATTAGACAGAAATCTTTGGAAAAAAAGGACGTTGAATATTCCATAGCTCTTATTAAACAAGGCGAGATGAAGCCGATGACGGAACTTCTAAACGACGTTATTGTCCATACTGCTATGGGTAAACCAATCCGTTCAAAGACTTTGGGACAGAAAAAATATGTGGATGCCATGAAGGAAAATGACATTGTATTTGGAGTTGGTCCTGCTGGTACTGGTAAGACCTACCTTGCCATGGCGATGGCTGTAAAGGCATTTAAAAATAAAGAAGTAAATAGAATTATTCTTACAAGACCTGCGGTAGAAGCTGGAGAATCTCTCGGATTTTTGCCTGGAGATTTGCAGATGAAAGTCGATCCATACTTAAGACCTCTCTACGATGCGTTATTTGAAATTATGGGACACGAAAACTACACCAGGTACGTTGAAAAAGGTTTGATAGAAGTTGCTCCTCTTGCATACATGAGAGGTAGAACTCTCGATTCATCCTATGTAATTCTTGACGAGGCACAAAACACAACCAACGAACAGATGAAGATGTTTCTAACTAGACTCGGTTATGGTTCGAAGGCAATAATCACAGGAGACATAACTCAAATTGACCTTCCTAAAGGTAAATCCTCTGGACTTAAGACGGTTATGCGAATTTTAAAGGATGTAAAGGGAATCGATATAGTTAAACTTGATAGAAACGACATTGTAAGACATCCACTAGTTCAAAGAATAATAGATGCCTACGACAGATGGGAAAACAAACAAAGTAAAGAAAATATAGATAGTAAACCAAAAGATACAAAAATAAACAAAAGGAAAGAAAGATGATTTATTTCGACAATAGACAGGATCTAATCGAAATCGATGAAGAGATTGAAAAGATAGTAGAAATATCTGTAGAAGCAGCTTTAAAAATGATTGACTTTACAGATGACTACGAAGTTTCCGTTTCATTTGTCGGCGACGAAGAAATCCACGAACTAAATAGGGATTACAGAGGGGTAGATAGGACTACCGACGTGCTTTCTTTTCCTATGGATGATGAATTTACAAACATGCTTGGTGATATCGTCATAAATATAAATAAGGTTATCGAACAGGCAAAGGAATATGGACACAGCGAGAAGAGAGAGATTTCCTACTTAACTGTGCACTCAACCCTTCACCTAATGGGATTTGACCATGAGGAAGAAGAGGACAAAAAAGAGATGCGAGCAGTGGAAGATAGGGTTATGGAAAAATTAGAAATTAGTAGATAATATGAAAAATAGTAGCTTTATTTCATCTTTTAACTATGCGGTGCAGGGGATAATCTCCGCACTTACAACTGAAAGAAATATGAAATTTCATTGGCTTGCATGTCTTGGAACGATTGTAATTTCTCTGTTCTTTGACTTGACTAAGATGGAATTTCTCATCCTATTATTTGCGATTACACTGGTAATAGTTCTTGAACTCATAAACACAGCCATCGAAAGGACGGTGGACCTGGTGGTTACGGACTACAATCCAATTGCAAAATATGTAAAGGACGTTTCCGCTGGAGCGGTTATGATTGCATCACTAAATGCGGTAGTGGTTGCGTACTTACTCTTTTACAACAAGATCTCAAATATAGGACAGATTGCTCTTGTAAAGATTAAAAATTCTCCAGACCATTTGGCACTGGTTGCGGTGATTATAGTCTTGATTCTAACCATAGGAGGCAAGTACCTCATGGCGAAGAAGAATGGCGGATCATATTTCCAAGGGGGAGCAGTTTCGGGGCATACATCCATTGCCTTTTGTGCTGCAACAGTAATATCTCTAGTTGCACAAAAAACTGTGATAACCACATGTGCTTTGGGACTTGCACTACTGGTAGCAGAAAGTAGAGTTGAAACTGGAGTCCACAGAAAATCAGAAGCAGTTGCAGGAGCGATAGTTGGAATCTCTGTTGCAATCTTTGTATTCAAACTTTTTACGTGAGGTGTATATGGAAATTAAAAAACTTATAGAACTTGCCTTAGATGCAAAGAAAAAGATGACCTACACTCCATACTCAAAGTTTAACGTAGGATGCGCTCTTGAGATGGAAGATGGCTCTATTTACCAAGGCGGAAATATAGAAATCGTCTCCTATTCACCGACCATTTGTGCAGAGAGGGTGGCAATCTTCAAAGCAGTCTCGGAAGGTCATAGAGAGATTAAAAAGATTGTCATAACAGGAGATAATAAAGACACCTTTCCATGCGGGGTTTGCAGACAGGTAATTCGTGAATTTTCCAAGGACCCGGAAATTATAATTGCAAACTCGACAGAGGATTATAGAAAGTTTACGCTGGAAGAGATACTTCCCCATAGTTTTGGACCGGAGGAATTAAATAATGTTTAAATCTGGATATGTAGCGGTGATTGGCAGACCTAACGTAGGCAAATCGACGCTTTTAAATAGACTAATTGGAATGAGAATCCTTGCAGTTTCAGACAAGGCTCAAACCACGAGAAATAAAATAAACCTAATATATAGCGACGATGAAAGTCAAATAATATTTCTCGACACACCAGGGATGCAGACTCCAAGAAATGAACTTGGTGACTACATGCTAAGGGAATCTAGCTCAGCCTTAGATGATGTGGATTTAATCACATACATTGTGGACACTTCTAAAATAATTGGAAAACAGGACAGGGTTATTCTTGAAAAACTAAAGAAGATAAAGGACAAAAAAGTAATCCTACTTATAAATAAAATCGACAGTATTCCTAAGGAAGACATACTTCGTTTAATAGAAATGTATTCGAAGGAAATGGATTTTCTAGATGTAATTCCAATCTCTGCAAGAGAGGGAGATGGCACAGAAATCTACCTAGACACTGTTAAGAAGAACCTTCCAGAAGGACCGAAGTACTACACAGACGAATATGTAACCGACAGACCTATGAAGTTTATAGTTGCAGAAATAATAAGAGAAAAAGCACTTAGGTTTTTGCAAGAAGAAGTACCTCATGGGGTGGCTGTTGAAATAGAAAAGATGGAAGAACTAGAAGACAAGACCAATATCATTGCGACGATTTATGTGGAAAGAGACAATCACAAGGGCATAATCATCGGCAAAGGTGGTTCAATGCTTGAAAAGATTGGCACCCAAGCGAGACACGATCTCATGGATTTACTTATGACCAAGGTGGATCTAAGAATTTGGGTTAAGGTTGATAAAAACTGGAGGGATAACGAAACCAGATTAAAAGGACATGGCTACCTATGATTAGGACAGAAGGTATAGTTCTATCTGAGAGAAACGCTGGAGAAAGCTCTAAAGCTTTAAAAGTGTATACCCTTGATGTGGGTCTAGTGACCATTTATGCAAAGGGAGCGCTGAAGAGAAGTTCAAAAGTCACAAGCTCTTCCCAGGTGTTCTTTGTAAATGAATATACCATTTCAAAATCAGGGGTCTTCTACTATATTAAGAGTGCAAATATAATATCTTCAAACTTGCACCTAAGACAGAGCCTTGTAAAACTTTCATATGCCAATTTAGTTTTAGAAATCTACTTAAAAAGCAATATGGAAGAGATCGAAAATAAGAATGCTTACCTACTTTTAAAAAAATACTTAGAAACACTGGAAGATTCTACTGCGAGGGTGAGAACCATGCAGCTTCTACTAAAATATATTTCCTTTATAGGTTTTAGACCGTCCATGAATGGAAAATACTTTTTAGTAGATGGTGGAGGACTTTCACCGACCTTAGAGAATTCTTCCAAGTACTATGAATTAAATGACGAAGAAGTAGAATATCTAAATCTCTTGATGTACAAAGATTTAGAATTTGAGTTTCAAAAGAAAGATTTCGAAAGGAAGATCTTTCACATAATTATAGAATATGTAAAATACTGTCTAGATTTAAGACAAATAAACTCATTGGAGTTAATTAGGGAGGAATAATGTATTTTCAAGATTTAATTAAGAATTTGACAAGCTACTGGATGGAAAGAGGAGCAATCATAATGGAGCCTTACGACATAGAAAAAGGCGCAGGAACTATGAACCCTCACACATTTTTAAGATCCCTTGGACCAGAACCATGGAGAACAGTATACGTAGAACCATCTAGAAGACCAGCAGACGGAAGATATGGAGAAAATCCAAATAGACTATATCAACATCACCAACTACAAGTAATCTTAAAACCATCTCCAGAAGATGTACAAGAACAATATCTTGGATCCCTTGAAGCAATAGGAATCGACACCAGCATCCATGACATTAGATTCGTAGAAGACAACTGGGAATCACCTACCCTTGGAGCATGGGGACTTGGTTGGGAAGTATGGCTTGACGGAATGGAAGTTACACAATTTACCTACTTCCAACAAGTAGGAGGAATAAACTGTGATCTTGAATCAGCAGAGCTTACCTATGGTCTTGAAAGAATTGCAATGTACTTACAAAATGTGGACTCAGTTTATGATATTCAATGGAATGAAAATATCAAGTACGGCGATATTTTCAAAATGGCAGAGTACGAACAATCCAAGTACGGATTTGAAGATGCGGATGTAGATATGCTTAAACATCTCTTCGACGTATATGAAAAAGAATCTGAAAGAATAATTGAGCTAGGACTTGTGCTACCAGCATATGACTACACACTTAAATGCTCACACACTTTTAACCTTCTTGACTCAAGAGGAGCACTTTCAGTATCAGAAAGAACATCCTATATCGCAAGAGTTAGAAATAGGGCAAGAAAAGTTGCGGAAACATTTTTGAAACAAAGAGAAGAACTTGGCTATCCGCTTTTAAACAGAGGTGACAAATAATGAATTATTTACTTGAAATTGGAATGGAAGAGTTGCCAGCAAGATATGTAGACCTTGCACTCATTCAAATAAGAGATAAGGCAGATAAATTTTTAAAAGACAATCTAATCGATTATAAAGATATAAGAACCTATGCAACACCTAGAAGACTCACTCTTTTTATAGATGGCATAGAAGAATTCCAAAGAGATATTAATGAAGAAGTAAAGGGTCCTGCAAAGAAGATCGCCTTTGATGAAGATGGAAACCCTACAAAACCACTTGAAGGATTCTTAAAATCTAAAAATTTAAAACTTGAAGATATAGAAATAAAAGACTTAAAGGGAACCGAATATGTGTATGGACAAGTTCACAAAAAAGGTGAAAAGTCAGAAGAAATTCTAAAGGTTGAAATCCCAAGCCTAATTAAAGGTATAACCTTCCCTAAGAATATGAAATGGGGCGGTAAGAATCTTAAATTCGCAAGACCTATAAGATGGATTGTCAGCATGCTAGATAGTGAAGTTGTAGAATTTCCTTTCGAAGGCATACCAGTTGGCAATGTAACGAAAGGTCATAGATTCTTAGGAAGCTCTCATATCGAAATAGACCATGTGGACAACTACGAAAAACTTCTTGAAGAAAACTATGTAATCCTAGATCAAAAGAAGAGACTTGAAATTATAAAAATAAATGCAAAGAAGGAAGCGAAAGCTCTCGGTGGAGAAATAAAAGAAGACAAGGATCTATTAGATGAACTTACCTATATCAACGAATATCCAACTCCTATTACTGGAAATGTAAAAGAAGAATATCTAGAACTTCCAGCGGAAGTAATAACCACACCAATGAGAGATCACCTTCGCTACATCCCTGTATATAACGAAGATGGAGATCTACTTCCGTACTTCATAACAGTTAGAAACGGAACTGATTACAAAAAAGAAATAGTTTCTAAAGGAAATGAAAAAGTCCTAGGAGCTAGACTTGAGGATGCAAAATTCTTCTACAACGAAGACATAAAGACCAAACTAGAAGATCTAAATGAAAACTTAAAGGGACTTATGTTCCAAGATAAACTTGGCACAATGTATGACAAATCTCTAAGAATAGATAAACTTTCTCGTGAAATCGGAGAAAAATTAGAAGTTGCAGACGAATCTCTAGTAGATTTAAAGAGAGCGGCAGAACTTTCTAAAGCAGATTTAACTACCAAGATGGTTACAGAATTTACAGAACTTCAAGGAACTATCGGATCAATCTATTCAAAACTTCAAGGAGAAAAACCTCTAGTAAGCCAAGCAATCTTCGAACAATACTTACCAAGATTTGCAGGAGATGAACTTCCAGAGACAACTATCGGTTCAATCCTTGCCCTAGCAGACAAAATTGACACAATAGTAGGATTATTTGCAATAGGTTTAATTCCAACAGGATCACAAGACCCATTTGCCCTAAGAAGACTTTCAATTGGAGTTATAAATATACTAAAGGATAAGAACTGGGATCTATCTCTAAGTGATATAATTGACCACGCTCTATACACCTATGTTCAAGAAAATAATCTAACCTTTAACTATGAAGAAGTTAAAGAAAAGATCTTAGATTATTTTAGAGCAAGAATTAAAAATATTCTTGAAGATATGAATATCAGATACGACATCATCCAAGGTGTAATTGCCTCCGATGGAACCGTAATTGAAACCATTGACAAAGCGATAAAACTAAATGAATTCTTTAAAGTTGATAGAACAGAACTTGTAGACGCATTAACTAGAGTTCACAATCTTGCAACCAAGTATGAAGAAGGGGAAGTAGCTGAAGAAAGATTTGAAGATCCTTCAGAAAAAGAACTCTATAATAGATTTGAATCCATAAGACCAGATGTAGAAACCTCGATAAACGACAAGAAATATGAAGAAGCATTGCTTGCTTTAAATCCATTAGTACCATTTATCGACAAATTCTTCGATAGCTGCATGGTGCTTGTAGATGATCAAAACATAAGAAATAACCGTTTAGCACTACTACATTTAATTGATAGTCTTGTAGAAAGAGTAGTGAGTATAGAATCTATTAAGGAATAAATATGGAACTAACCAAAAGACAAGAAGAAATAATTGAAATAGTAAAAGAGGGAGAACCTATAATAGGCGATGAAATTGCTGAAAGATTGGGACTTTCAAGGGCGACCATAAGACCTGATCTTTCCATCCTTGTAATGTTAAATATTTTGGGTGCGAGACCTAAGTATGGATATTACTTCAGAGGAGATGTGGACACCCAATCTATAAACAATAAACTTCAAAAGATGTTGGTAAAGGATTATATGTCTACCTCAGCAATTTTAGATGAAGAAGATAGCATAAACGATGCGATAGTAGAACTATTTGCATCAGATATCGGAACTATATTTGTAACGAGCAAATCAAAATTAATCGGCGTAGTAAGCAGAAAAGATTTACTAAGAGCCACCATGACGAAGATGGACATAGAAACCACTCCAGTTTCAGTGATCATGACCAGAATGCCAAATGTGTTTACCGTAAGTCCTAGGGCAACGGTGAAAGAAGCGGCTCAAATCCTATATGATCATGATGTAGATGCTATACCAGTTATAAATCAACATTTAAAAGTAGTTGGAAGATGGACAAAGACCAACGCACTAAATGTATTTATAGAATTATCTAAGACTAAGGAAGATTAATATGCCTAATATTTCAATATTCGTAATCTCCGACTCAGTTGGAGAGACAGGAGAATTAATAGCGAAAGCATCTGTAAAACAGTTTGAAGCTACAGACTATGAAATCAGAAGATTTCCATACCACAATAGCGTCGAACAGATAAAACCAATTATGGAGATGGCTTCCAGATGTAAAAAAGCGGTGGTTGTGTATACCAATGTAGTTCAAGAAACTAGGGACTACATTCAAATGAAGGGAAAGGAACTCGGCATCCATCTTATAGATGTAATGGGAGAGCCACTCTATGAATTTGAAAAGGCATTGGGACATCCTCCACTTAGAGAACCTGGACTAATAAGGCGTCTTGACGAAAATTACTTCAAAAAAGTGGAGGCAATTGAATTTGCGGTTAAGTATGATGACGGAAAGGATCCAAGAGGAGCTAAGAAGGCTGACATATGCCTAGTAGGTATCTCTAGAACTTCTAAAACTCCGCTTTCAATGTACCTTGCAAATAAGAATTACAAAGTCGCAAACATTCCATTGGTTCCAGAAGTACCGGTGCCACAAGAAGTTTATGACAAGGATGTAAATAGAGTAATCGGACTTACATGTAGACCGAGAAAACTTATTTCAATAAGAGAAGAAAGGCTTAGATCACTGGGACTTTCTCAAGGCGCAAAATATGCTGATATAGAAAGAATCAGAGAAGAGCTCATGTATGCAGATGAAGTCATGAGAAAACTTGGCTGTGTAGTAATAGACGTGACGGACAAGGCAATAGAAGAAACCGCAGAGATCGTCTTGGATCATATGAAAAGTGTAGGACTATGAATATAAGAGAAAATAGGGAGATTCTTGAAGATAAAATTTTAAAACCCTACGCATGCCATGCAAGGGATGCAAAGAGAAAGTACGATGAAGAAGATTGCAAAATCAGAACCAGCTACCAAAGGGATAGGGATAGAATCATCCATTCAAAATCTTTTAGAAGATTAAAACACAAGACCCAGGTCTTTATCAGTCCGGGCAGAGACCACTTTAGAACCAGGCTCACCCACACATTGGAAGTGCAACAGATTGCAAGGACCATTGCAAGGGCACTGGAATTAAATGAAGATTTGGTAGAAGCGATAGCCTTGGGCCACGACCTTGGACATACTCCTTTCGGTCATAGTGGCGAGACTGTTTTAAATAGACTTAAACCAGGTGGATTCCGCCACAATGAACAATCCATAAGAGTGGTGGATTTTCTTGAAACAGGAGAGAAGAGAAGAGGACTAAATTTAACGGAAGATGTGCTAGATGGAATCCTTCATCACACAGGAGATAGAATGGCATCCACCTTGGAAGGAAAAATAATTAAGTTCGCAGATAGAATCGCCTACATCAACCACGATATAGACGACGCTATTAGAGCTGGAATTTTAAAAGAAGAAGACCTTCCAAAAGAAGAAATAGAAATACTCGGTAGAACCCATTCAGCTAGAATCGGCACCATGATAAGTTCAATCATAAATAAATCCTATGGCGAAGAAATAATTGAAATGGAGCCGGAAGTTTATGAAGCAACTATGAATCTTAGAAAATTTATGTTTGATAGGGTCTACCTGGATAAAAATGTAAAAGTAGAAGATACGAAAGTGGATAGAATACTTACATATCTCTACAATTTTTACAAAGAAGATTTATATAGAATACCGAAAGAACATCTAAGTTTGTATGAAAATATTGAACACACAGAGGACGAAATAGTGGCAGACTATATTGCGGGCATGACGGATACCTTTGCAATCCATGTGTTTAGAGAGATATGCATTCCTAAAGGATGGGATACAAGAGATGAGAATTGACGACAGAGTTTTGGATGAAATACGTCAAAAATCAAGTATCGTAGATGTAATAAGTGAATATGTAGATTTAAAGAAAAAGGGCTCAAACTACATGGGATTGTGCCCTTTTCATTCTGAAAAAACCCCTTCATTTTCTGTATCAGAATCGAAGCAAATATTTAAATGTTTTGGTTGCAGTGCCGGCGGCGATGTAATCACATTTATTATGAAGATTGAGCATTTATCTTTTATAGAAGCGGTAAAATTCTTGGCTGAAAAATATAACATTGAGCTGAGCGAAGAAAAAGTAGATAAAAAGAAACTAGATAAAATTACGAGATGCTACGAAGCCAATGTGCTTGCCGCAAAATTTTATATGCAAAATCTAAAGAATAATAAGATGGCGCTTGAATATTTAGAGAGAAGAGAAATTGGACCCGATGTTATTACTGCCTATGGACTTGGCTTTGCAGAAGATAGCTGGAACAATTTGCTTAACTATATGAAGTCCAACGGATATAACGAAGAGGAATTAGTAGAGTACAACCTGGTGTCTAAATCACAAAATGGAAAGTACTTCGATAGATTTAGAAATCGAATTATGTTTCCAATAATCGATTTAAGACGAAGGGTAATCGCCTTTGGTGGAAGAGTTATGGACGATTCCATGCCAAAATATTTAAATAGCACAGATACAGTTGTCTTTCATAAAGGAAGAAATCTCTACAACCAAAATATTGTAAAAAATTTGGATAGAAGTAGAATTATTCTCGTAGAAGGCTACATGGATGTTATTTCTCTCTACAAAAGTGGTATAAAGTATAGTGTAGCAAGTCTAGGTACAGCACTTACTCCAGAACAGGCAGAACTTGTAAAAAAATTCGGCAAAGATGTATACATTTGCTACGACGGAGATGAGGCTGGTATAAGAGCGACGAAACGTGCTATCGGGATTTTGAGATCCGTTGGAGTAAATCCAAAGATTATAAGACTTCCTGAAGGACTTGATCCAGATGAATATTTAAAAAAATATGGTGCATTTAACTTTGAAGTGACCCTATCTGAAGCGACAAACTATTTTGAATACTTGATTGAAGATTTAAAGAAAAACTTCGACATCAATACCACAGAAGGGATGACGGGATTCTTGGTTGAATCAGCAAAACTCGTCGCTACAATAAAAAATCCTATTGAAAGGGATCTTGAAATCGATAGACTCTCAAAAGATTACAAAGTCACGAGATCTGCAATCATAAATTATATCAATAGAAACAAACAAAACTACGAAGACAAGAGAGAAAGAAATAGGGAATATAATTTAAAAAATAATAGACAATCCACAAAGCCAGTAGCAAAAAATATACAAAACGGATTTAAAAAATCAAAATACCAACTTATGGCTTATGCAGCAGCTGAAGAAAATTATCTAAAGATAATTAAAAAGTACTTAAACTTAGAAGAATACCTCGAAAAAAATGAAGTAGAGGTCATAAAATCTTTGGAAGAAGCCTATGAAAAAAGTGTAAAAGATCCGCTTGAAGATTTAAAAGAAAGTGGCAAAATCACAGAGACTTCCTACAGAATCATAAAAGAAATCGAAGTCTCCCACGAATATCCAGATAGAATCATAGAAGAACTTGCAAAGACGATAATAAAGAGTAAGCTACAAGAAGATTTAAAATTGACTCTATCAAAATTGGAAAAATTAGATAG
>CAMYEJ010000036.1 GCA_947254665.1 uncultured Peptoniphilus sp. | reverse complement strand
ATTTTATTTTCTTTCAATGAATAGTTTTCTAAAATATTTTTAAATAATTCCACCCCATAGAGGATTCCTTCTTCATCTAGATCAAAGTTTTCATGGTGGTGAGGATAGGAGGTAGCGTCACAACTTGATGTACCCACATTTATAAATGTTCCCTTAACTAAGTTTGTAAATTCTGAGAAATCCTCTGCTCCTAGAGATGGTTTGCCAGCTGTGATTACATTTTCTGTGCCGAGTATCTTCTTTGCAATTATTTGTACTTCTTCTGTGAGTTGTTCATCATTTTGAAGTATGGATGCCGCGTTGTAGTTTTCAAACTCTGCTTCACAGTCATGGACTTCTGCAATATTTTTGGATATAAGTTCAATCTTCTTTAAGATTTTTTCTCTTATATTTTGGTCAAGCGTCCTTAGTGTTCCTTCTATATAACCGTCATTTGCAATGATATTATAAGCTGTGCCTGCATTTAATTTACCTAATGTAAGAACGACGCTATCTAGTGGACTTACCCTTCTTGAAACTATATTTTGTAGTTCAACGGCTATGGATGCTGCTGCAAGAAGAGCATCCTTTCCAAGATCTGGTCTAGAGCCATGGGCGCTTTCTCCTTTGACATGGATTTTAAATATATCACAGGAGGCGTTTATCGCCCCAGGAACTATTGCAACTTTGCCAACAGGTAGTGCACTTGCAACATGGATTCCAAATGCATAGTCCACGTCTTTTAGATGACCAGCTTTTACAAATTCTTTTGCTCCTCTACCTATCTCTTCTGCTGCTTGGAAACAGAGCTTAACTGTTCCTTTTATTTCATCTTTTCTCTTTGCAATAATCTTTGAAGTTGCAAGAAGTCCTGCCACATGGGCGTCATGTCCGCATCCGTGGGACACGCCTTCATTTACAGATCTATAATCTTTTTCAATTTTATCTTGTAGTGGAAGGGCGTCCATATCTGCTCTTAAGAATACTGTTGGACCTTCATGCTTTCCTTTTATGGTTGCCAATATTCCAGTCTCTCCTACATTTACATATTCTATGCCAAGATTATCTAGTTCGCCCTTTATAAATGCAGATGTCTTATATTCTTTTAGTGATACTTCTGGATTTTTATGAAAATATCTTCTCGTCTCTACTACATAGTCTTTTAAATCTAAAACTTCTTTTGAAATCATCTTTTCCCTCCCAGTTTATTATTTCCAAGCTGCTATTGAAGATCCTTTACTTTCTTTTTTGATTACTTCTTCAGTGTCATCAGATTGGTATGCTGCTACGATTTTCTTAAATATTTCGTTGTCCTTATCTTCTGCTCTTGCTGCTATTATATTTATAAAAGGTTTTGAATTTTCATCTACAGGCTCTAATAGAACTGCATCTTCTGATGGTGAATATCCAGCATCTGTTGCAACACCGTTGTTTATACATGCTGCCGCTACGTCATCTAGTGCTCTTGCTGTTTGTGATGCATCCATTGGTATTATTTCTAAGTTCTTTGAGTTTTCTATAATATTTTTAGGAGTTACTGGATCTCCAGGTTTACCGTCAACTTTTATAAGTCCTGCAGTTTGAAGTAAGAATATTGCTCTTGCTTGGTTTGAAACATCATCTGGAATTGCAATCTTGTCTCCTTCTTTTAGTTCACTCACGTCTTTTATTTTGTTTGAATAGATTCCAAGTGGTGCAAGCACTGTGTCTCCTATGGAAACTATATTTGATTTTTTATCTTCGTTGAAATGATCTAGGAAGTTTTGATGTTGGAATGAGTTTAGATCGATATCTCCTGCTAGAAGTGCTACGTTTGGTTGGTTGTAGTCTGTAAATTCTACAAGTTCTGCTTTTATTCCTTCTTTTTCAAGTTTTTTAATTACGAAATCCCAAGTTTCTGATTTAGTTCCTACTACTCCTATTTTAACTGGGCGATCTATTCCTACTTTTTCGTCTACTTTCTTTGCGGTGTCCTTTGAACCACATGCTGTTAATACTACTGCTAATGCTGCTACTGCTAAAAATTTAATTGTCTTTTTCATTTTTTTACCTCATCTTTCTAATTTTTTGATTGCTAAATTTGATATTCCTTGTACAAAATACACAAGTATTAGTATAAGAACCATCGATACTATTACTACGTCGTCTTGAAATCTATTGTAACCGGTTGCTATTGCGAGCTTACCTAAGTCTTGCGCTCCGATAGCTCCTGCCATCGCGCTAAGCCCGATTAATGAAATCATGGTAAGAGCAGAAACTCTTACTAAGTTTTGAAGTCCTTCTCTTAAATAGACTCTGGTGATCACATCGAAAGGACTATCTCCCATTGAAACTGCCGCTTCTATAAGACCTTTGTCTATAGAAGATAGAGCTGATTCAACTTGTTTTGCATAGAATGGAAATGCTCCGAAGAAAAGTGGAACTATCGCTGCTGTCGCTCCGATTCTCGTGCCTACAATGGCACTTGTAAGTGGAGCAACCACTGCCAAAATAATTATGAATGGCACCGCACGAAGCAGGTTTATAAATTTATCTAGGATTGAATTTATAAACTTGTTCTCAAGTATTCCGCCTTCCTTTGTAGTTACAAGCACTATTCCAAGTGCTAGTCCTACAATACCTGCAAATATGGAAGTAAAAAATACCATATAAATCGTTTCAAATGTTGCAGGTAAAAAATCACCTTTAATTGCTATTGCATGCTTAAAAAATTCACTCATTTTCTTCCTCCAGTTTAAGTTCAGTTACCCTAATATTTTTTTCCCTCATGTATTCGAAGGATTTTAAAATATTTTTACAATCTCCCTTTAATATCACTATTAAAACTCCAAGTGGCGTATCCTGTATAAATTCTACATTTCCCCAAAGGATCGAAGTGACCACGTCAAACTTTTTGTAAAGCTCAAGGATTATAGGTTCCAATGTTGAATCTCCTGTATAATCTAGCCTTACGAGTTTTGAATTGTCCGTCACCACAACTTCCTTATTGTTCTTAATAGTTTCTAATACTTCTTCTGATTGAATCGTGCTCTCAATAAATTCTCTTGTAAGTCTGTGTTCTGGGTTTGAAAATATTTCTAACACGCTCTTGCTCTCTACAATATTTCCATCTTCCATAACAGCACATTTTGTACAAATAGATTTAACCACTTGCATTTCATGGGTTATGATTACGATGGTCAGCCCAAGTTCTTCGTTAAGTCTCTTTAGAAGTTTTAAAATTTGAGAAGTGTTTTGCGGATCTAGCGCTGACGTAGATTCATCACAAAGAAGTATGTCTGGATCATTTGCGAGGGCTCTTGCTATTGCCACCCTCTGTCTTTGACCACCAGAGAGTTTGCTAGGGTACTCATCCCTCTTTTCATAGATGTCAACTAATTTCAAAAGCGATTCTACTTTTTTAATTCTCTCACTTTCTTTTAATTTTGAATGTTTTAATGGATAGTACACATTTTCAAATATTGTTCTCGTGGAGAACAGATTAAAATGTTGAAAAATCATTCCTATCTTCATTCTCTTTTTTCTAAGTTCTTTTTCTGATAATTTTGTTATATCCTCTCCTTTTATATATATTTCTCCAGAATCTGGTCTGGTAAGAAGGTTTATACATCTTACCAAAGTTGATTTTCCAGCTCCAGAGTAACCAACAATTCCAAATATCTCTTTTTCTTTTATATCAAGAGATACATTTCTAAGTGCGTGTACCACTTTGTTTTTATTTTCAAATGCTACACTTACATTTTTAATTTCTATCATTTTGCCTCCTGTAAAATAAAAAAACGCCCTTTCCATCCGTTAGGATAAAAAGGGCGAAATAATCCGCGTTACCACCTTAATTGCATTACAATAATAAATAATAATGCCACTTCATGTACCATCATACACTAACTCTGTAACGGGAGTTCCCGTGTGATTCTAAATATCGAACCACCCCATCAAGGATCATGTTCAAAAGATTCCATCTCGCTACTCTCACCAAATGTAGCTTCTCTGTGAAGACTAAAATTCTTTTTACTCTTCCTGTCTTGTAGTTTTTTTAAGTTTGTTTTTTTAGTTCGTTTTTTGAACTTGTTTTTTATTGTACGGGCTATTTAAAAATTTGTCAACACTATTTTTAAAAATTTTTTTAAATTTATTTTTAGTGTCTAAAATGTCTGATATGAGTAAAGACTACTGACATATCATGAGCATCAGCAAATTCAATGACTTCAGGGTCCTTTACAGATCCACCTGGCTCTATTATTGCCTTGATTCCATATTTATTTAAAAGTTCCATGGTATCTTTGAAGAAGAATCCATCAGATGCAAATACTGCTCCTTCGATCTTGTCTCCTGCTCTTTCAAGGGCTTCTTCAACTGCCCAAGATCTCTTGGTTTGACCTTGACCAATTCCAAGTGTGCCTCCATCTTTAGCTACCACAACAGAGTTAGATGCACTTGCTTTAACAGCAGTCCAAGCAAATCTAAGTTCCTTCATTTCTTCTTCTGTAGGTTTTCTCTTAGTCATTACTTCAAGTTTATCTTCATCTAAATCCACATTGTCATACTCTTGAACTATAAGTCCATTTAAAACTTCTTTAACAGACATCTTTATTTCAAAATCATTGATTCTTGGCATTTCGATAAGTCTGATATTTTTCTTCTTAGCCAAAAGTTCGTAGGCATCTTTTGCAAATGATGGTGCTACTACGATTTCTAGGAAGATTTTCGAAAGCATCTCTGCAGTTTCTAAATCTACTTTTCTATTTAGAGCAATGATTCCTCCGAATATACTTTCATCGTCACATTCGTATGCTTTTCTAAATGCTTCTGCCAATGTAGCACCCGTTCCCATTCCGCAAGGGTTTGTGTGTTTAACTGCAATTGCAGTTGGAATATCTCCGAAGTTTTTAAGAGCCTTTATTGCTCCGTACATATCGTTTAGATTGTTGTAGGAAATTTGTTTTCCATGGAGAACTTTATATTCAACTTTGTCTATATTTTCTTCTTCATAGAAAGCTGCCTTTTGATGTGGATTTTCTCCATATCTTAGGACTTCTTTCAAAACATACTTAGGCTCAAGTATCTTTTCAAACTCTTCTTTTTCGCCGAATGAATTGAAGTATCCAGCGATTAGACTGTCGTATCTTGCAGTTAGATTAAAAGCTTCCTTTGCAAGGGAGAATCTAAATTCTTCGTCGCAGTTATTTTCTTTTAATCTCTTAAGTACTTCATCGTATTGATTTTTATTAGTTACGATTAGCACATCTTTGTAATTTTTTGCAGCGGATCTAATCATAGATGGTCCACCGATATCTATATTTTCAATCATTTCATCGTGAGAAGCACCTCTCTTTAGGCATTCTTCAAATGGATATAGTGAGTTTACCACTATATCTATGGATGTGATGTTATGTTCCTTTACAGTCTTTACATGTTCTTCATTATCTCTCTTATAGAGGATTGCTCCGTGAATAAGAGGGTTTAAAGTCTTAACTCTTCCGTTTAAAATTTCTGGAAATTTTGTAACTTCATCAATTTCTATTACTTTTAAACCGCTTTCCTTTAATTTTTTATATGTTCCACCTGTACTTACTATTTCGTAGCCAAGTTTTTCAAGCTCGGTTGTAAATTCTACGATTCCTTCTTTGTCATATACTGAAATTAGTGCACGCATCAATTATTACTCCTTATTTTTACTCTATTTCCTACTACTTCTAGCTTTCCATGGGCGAATAATTTTATGGATTCTGGTAGAATTTTATGTTCTTCCTTTAATATTTCTTGTTGTAATCTATCCGCATCATAAGAAAAATCTACATCCACTACCTTTTGCAAGATGATTGGACCTGCATCTGCCATTTTATTTACAAAATGAGTGGTGCAACCACTTACCTTCACACCTCTTTCGATGGCAGCTTCATGGACTTTTAGTCCATAGTAGCCCATACCACAAAAAGATGGTATTAGTGATGGATGTATGTTTATAATTCTATTTGGAAATTCGTCTATTATACTTTCTGGAATTATCTTTAGATATCCAGCCAAGACTACTAAATCTACTTCGTATTCTTTTAATTTTTTAAGTACTTCTTCATTATCTTTAATGCAGAAGTGGTCTATATTTTCTAACTCTGCCCGTTTTAGTCCGTATGCCTTTTCTCTATTTGATATTACAAGTACAACTTCAGCTCCGAAATCTCTATCGTTTTTCGAAGCGTCAATTATTGCTTGGAGATTTGAGCCTGAACCAGAAACTAGGACAGCTATTTTAATATTTGAGTTCAATTTCATCGCCATCTACAATTTTTCCGATCTCGTAGATAGAATCGTAATCTTTGAAGTGATCAAGTACCTTTTCTCTATCGGATTCTTTAACTACAAATACCATTCCAAGACCCATATTAAATGTGCTATACATTTCTTTTAATTCCAGATTTCCCCATTTCTTTAAAAGTTCAAAGATATATGGAATCTTTACTTCTCTTACATCTATCATTGCTGAAAGACCATTTGGCATCATTCTAGGTATATTTTCATAGTATCCACCGCCAGTTATATGACAAGCGCCCTTGACATCAACTTTTGCCATTAGGTCTAACATTTCTTTTACATAGATTCTAGTAGGGGTTAGAAGTGTCTCCCCAAGAGATTTTTCTAAACCTTCTACTTTATCCGTTAATTCATGTCCTGATCTTTCAGAAACTATCTTTCTAACTAATGAATATCCATTTGAATGTATTCCAGATGATGAAAGACCAAATATTATATCTCCCTTTTCGATTGTGGAGCCATCGATGATTTTATCTTTGTCTACGATTCCCACAGCAAATCCAGCTAAATCGTAGTCTTCTCCATGATAAACTCCTGGCATCTCTGCAGTTTCTCCACCGATTAGTGCCATATTTGAAATCTTACAACCTTCTGTAACACCTTTTACAATTTCTGCCATTCTATGAGGTTCAAGCTTTGCAGTTCCAATATAATCCAAGAAAAATAATGGTTTTGCACCTTGGCAAAGTATATCATTTACACACATGGCAACACAGTCTATCCCAACTGTGTCATTAATATCCATGCTTTGAGCAATGATAACCTTGGTACCTACTCCATCTGTTCCAGAAACTAGTACCGGATTTTTATAGTTCATGCTTTCTAAACTGAATAGTCCAGAAAATCCACCTATTGATGATAGAACTTCCTTACCATGTGTCGCTTCTACCATACCTTTTATAAGTTTTACTTCCTTTGCTCCAGCTTCAACATCTACGCCAGAATCTTTGTAATTAATTGGCATCTTCATCTCCTTCTTCAAATGGATCATATCCACCAAAACATCTTTCATAGAACTTGCCATTGCCACAGGCTCTATTTAGTCCGTCTAAGCTTAAATATGCAAGGGAATCTGCACCTATATATTTGCGTATATCTTCTACAGTTCTACCGTCTGCTATTAATTTTTCAGCTTTAGGAACATCAAATGTAAGTGATTCTGATCTAATAACTGGTGGGCTTGCAATCCTAACATGAATTTCTTTTGCTCCAGAATCTTTTAATATTTCGATGACGTGTTTTATAGTGTTACCCCTTACTATTGAGTCATCAACAAGGACAACTTTCTTGCCATCAATAAGTGATCTAATAGGCGATAATTTCATCTTCACGCCTTTTTTTCTCATTTCATCTGAGGGAAGTATAAATGTCCTTCCAATATATCTATTTCTAACTATTGCCTTTTCGTAACTTATTCCTGAAGCTCTTGCAAATCCAAGGGCTGAAATCATACCTGAGTCTGGTGACCCTACCACAATGTCAGCCTCTACTGGAGCTTCTTCAAAGAGTTCCATACCCATTTTAATTCTTGATCTATATACGCTCGTTCCATTTATAAATGAATCTGGTCTTGCTGTATAAACAAAGTCAAATACACATGGAGTCGCTGTGAAGTTTCCAGCTCTTAGTGATTTAACTTCTTCATTTGTAACTATTACTATTTCTCCAGGTAGAAGATCTCTTACAACTTCTGCATCGGAGCCTGTGATTCCACATGTTTCTGTTGAGAATATTATTTCTGAATCAACCTTACCCATTGAAAGTGGTTTTATTCCATGGGGATCTCTTATTGCAATCATCATGTCTTTTTTTGCAAAGATAATTGAATATGCTCCCTTTAGGTTTAGAATATATTCTGGAATTTTTTCGATCGGTCCGTTTAAAACTCCAGCTATCTCTTCTACATCTCTATCGTCTAAGAATTTGCCGTCTACCGCGATTATGACTTGGTCCTTGCCATCTGGATAGTATTGCCAAGGCATAGGTAGAGTGTTTATATCATCGTCAGAGTATTCGTATTTAACATGACCTATACCAGCGTATCCTCCGATGCTATTCTTGTTTTCATGTTTTATATTATCGGATACTAATCCTCTTCCCTTAATCTCAGATATCTTTTCATTTTCGATTAGACAGATGCCCATAGCCTCTTGCCCTCTGTGTTGAAGGGCATAGAGACCAGCATAAATTCTTAAAAATACATCTTTATTTTTTCTTTGAGAAAAAACTCCAAATATTGCGCTCAAATTTTAATCCTCGTAAACATATTCAGTTTCTTTAATCTTTTTTTCCATATCTAGTTTCATTTGTTTAAGTTTGTTTCTTAAATTTTCATCTGAAACTGCTAGGATTTCTGCAGCTAGTATCGCAGCATTTTCTCCGCCATTTATAGCAACTGTTGCTACTGGTACTCCACTTGGCATTTCAACTGTGGATAGCAGTGCTTCAAGTCCACCTAGCGTAGAGCTTTTAACTGGGATTCCAATTACAGGTCTTGTTGTCATGGCAGCGATAACTCCGCTTAGATGAGCAGCTTTTCCTGCGATTCCTATGAATACTTTTGATTCTTCTTCTGCAGATTTTACATATTCTTCAAGAAGTTTAGTAGCTCTGTGGGCAGAGATTACTTTAACTTCTGCTTCTATATCAAATGATTTTAATTTATTAACTACTTTATCAGCTATTTCCTTGTCAGAAATAGAACCCATAATAACTGAAACTCTCATTCTTTCTCCGTTCTTTAAATATTAAATACCTAGATATTTAGAAAGTTCAAGTGGTTCGATGTACTTACCATCTTTGTAGGCTCTCATGTTTCCACCACTTACTTCGTCAATTAAAATTATTTCTCCGTTTTCTTTTCTTCTTCCGTATTCAAGTTTGATGTCGTAAAGTTTAAGTCCTTTTTCTTCAAGAATGTCTCTTATGATCTTTGCATTTTCAAGATTTTGTCTTACGATTTCGTCGTATTCTTCTGCTGTTAAGATGTTTAGATCTACGAGTCCTTCTTTTGTGATTAGTGGGTCATTTCTATCATCATCTTTTAATGTTATTTCTGTGTATCCTGGAAGTGGTTTGCCTTCTTCGATGTAGCTTCCGTATCTTCTAATAAATGATCCTACCGCTACAAATCTAGTGATAACTTCAAGTCCTTTTCCAAAGATTGTAATAGGTTCAACTTCCATTAAGTTGTTTTCTAAATCTGAGTCAACATAGTGGCTCTTTACATTTTTTTCACGAAGTTTTTCAAAGAAGAATTTGGAAACTTTTAAGCACTCGCTGCCTGCTCCTTCGATAGATCCGGCTACTTCATTTCCGCCTGTATCAAATACACCATCTGTGCCAGTCATGGTATCTTTAAATTTTAAAAATATCTTTCCATCTTCTGATTCTAGAACGTTTTTTGTCTTACCTTCGTAAATTGTTTTCATAATACACTCCTTAAAATTTTTCATTAAAAGAGCCCAGAAAGATAGGTCAGCGAAACCTATCCTCCTGGGCTTTTGTCCCTTCGGTGTAGTGCATAGCACTGTGCCGCTTGGTCCTTTACATAGTACGGATCCCTAGGCACTCTTTCGCTCAAATTTCTTGAGCACTTTCTAATGCAATAATACCAATAAGAAATTACCATGTCAATAGAATTTTTCACCAGATGTAAAAAATAATTTCTTAAAATTTTTATTACAAAAAAAAGAGACATAAAGTCTCTTTAATTACATAGTAAATGTAGCTATTTTAAGCATACCTTCAGCTTCTTCTAATTTTATATTCCAAGTAGATTTTCTTCCCATTGCTTTCATAAGCTCTTCGAAGTAATACATTATTACACCACAGTCAACTAGTGTCTTAGTTTTGTCGTATTTTTCTTCCATGAAAAGTTCCATCGCAGATTCTTTTATTAAAAATCTCCATGGTTGTAAGTTCATGTAGTTAGGTGCATATCTAATTGTAGACATAATATTTAAAATTCCGTATTGTTCCAAATCTTCTGCTGTTGCAGGGTGGTTGAAATCTTCTACGAAAACTATTTCTGATACAGGTTTTCTTTCGCTTTGAGTCTTAGGGTCGAAAAGTTTTCTAGCTTTTGGATAACCAAATGCGATTAGGTAAGAGATGTGAGCTCCTTCTTCTCCAAAAACAGATTTTGAAGTCGCATCATCTACATTATCTACTGTGATCCAGCATGTAGATAGACCTAGTCTTATAAGTTCTGTGTTTATCTTTTCAAGATAGTAACCTGTCTTTAGTCTATCTTCATCAGTACTTCCTTTTATAGAAAGTCCGATATAATGTGGAGCAACGATCATTGTGTTATTGTATCCAGCCTTGCCTTCTAATCCTTTAGCGATGATCTTTCCATTTTCAAAAAGAATGTAGTTTTCTTCTTCTGAATTTTTGATGATTGATTTTACTTTGTCTAAAGTTGCGCTGTCAGCTGATTTGTCTGTGAAGTTTCTAACTGATTTTCTCTTTTCTAAAAAGTTTGTAAGTAACATATTAACCTCCGATAAAGATTCTGATTTTCTCATATAGAATTAAGTATAGTATCCACGCTACGAATGCTCCTGCCACCGTGTCCGTTGGATAGTGTACTCCGAGATACACCCTTGAAATCGCCATAAGGATAGCAAAGATTAGAAAAATATATAGATACTGTGGAAATATGCTTTTAAGTACAAAAAATATTGTAAAAGCTGCGTTGGTATGACCAGATGGAAATGAATAATCATTTAGATCTATTCCCAAAGTATTTATAAATTCATCTACCCAGTAGGGTCTAGGCCTCTTCCTTATGATCTTTATAATATGGACCACGATTCCGTTAATAATGAGCATTATTCCAATCTGAAGTCCCATATTTCTCGTAGTAGAAAGAAGTATTAGTAGAGCCGTCATTATCGTTAGAAATACTGGACCACATATGTTTGTAAAATTTTTAAAGAAAATGTCCAAGAAGGAACATTTAATCTTTTTGTTAAGCATCTCTATAATAAGAGAATCGAACTTTTTTATAAATTTACCCATTACTTTTATTATAATACAGAAAAGAAATGATTTAAAGGAATTTTACGATACTTTAGTTATTATATTAAATTTATGCTTTTCTAAAAATC
>CAMYEJ010000035.1 GCA_947254665.1 uncultured Peptoniphilus sp. | reverse complement strand
GAGGTCGCTTTTTTTGAGATAAATTTTAACATCAAAAAAAAGCGGTCTAAGCCGCTTTTATTTTTATTATTAAATTACCGCTACTATTACTCCGCCAACATTTGCGTAGGTAGAGGTTAGTCCATTTGCTTTAAAGTAAATATAGTTTTTAAAATTATACATTTCTTCCAATTTCTCTCTTAAAAACTCAGATCTATCTTCTGCTCCAACTCCTACTGTGATGATCAGTCTTTCTCCTAAATCATCGAATATTTCTCCAATATTTTTAGCTAAATTTACAAGAGATTTTTTAAAACCCCTATTTATTTGGAAAACCTCAATTTCACCATTAACAGCATGCATAATTGGTCTAATGTTTAGTGCTCCCGCCATGATGCCTGTTACTTTTCCCATTCTTCCATTCTTAATTAAGTTATCGAACTTATCTAGGATAAAAAATATTTTCATGTTATCTCTTAGATTTTCCATCTTCTCAACAATTTCTTCAAATGCTAATCCTTCTTTGAGTTCTACTAGTTTTAATAATAGTGCAATCTCTCCTGCTCCAGCTGCTAAAGAATCCAGTACATGAACCTTTATATTTTTATTTTCTTCTTCTACCATTTGTTTTGCAACCATCGCTGAGTTATAAGATCCAGATAGTTTGCTCGTAATAGTGATTACAATTACTTCGTCTGTATTTCTTGAAAGGATTGCTTCTTTATACTCTAGAGGCGATGGACAGGATGTAACGACTCCTTTTTTAGAAGCTTGCATATTAGTCAAGAATGCTTCTAAGTCCAGTTTTTCATCGTCTACATACTCTTTTGATTCTATCGTCATTTTAAATGGTACGACTGCGATATTATATTTTTCAATAATCTCTCTTGTAATGTCGCAACATGAATCTACTACTATTCCTACCATATTTCCTCCTAACTGAGTTTGCTTTCAATAAGCTTCTTCAAATCTCTCGCGTACTCTCCTATTACTTCTATGTCTTTTCCTTCAATCATAACTCTTATTACTGGTTCTGTTCCCGATGTCCTTATTACAACTCTTCCTTCCCCTTCTAATTTTTCTTCGATTCCTTTGATCTTTTCTACGATTTCAGAATCCTCTTCGTATTTGTACTTGAGTTCATTTCTAACTCTTGCATTTTCTAAAACTTGTGGATATGAAACCATAAGGTCGTTTAACTCTGATAATTTCATATTCATATTTTTCATCGCTTCAAGAAGGAATAGTCCTGTGCCAAGTCCATCTCCTGTAGTGTTGTAATCTAAAAATATTACGTGACCGGATTGTTCTCCACCTAGAACTCCACCTCTTTTTCTAAGTTCTTCTAAGATATATCTATCTCCAACCTTGGTGGTTATTAGTTCTGCTCCTATGGTTTCTAAGTATCTTGCAAGACCGATATTTGTCATGACTGTACCTACAACTATATTATTTTTAAGTCCATTTGTATTTTTAAGATAGGTTGCACAGATTGCAAGGATGTGGTCCCCGTCGATTTCACGACCAAGCTCATCGACAGCGATTATTCTATCTGCATCTCCGTCGAAAGAAAATCCAACGTCAAGTCCATTTTCTTTTACCAGATTCTTTATAAGTTCTGGATTGGTTGAGCCACAGGATTTATTTATATTTGTTCCATCCGGGTTGTCGTTTATTATAATGACTTCTGCGTTTAAATCTTCTAGTACTTCTTTTGCAATCTTGTATAGGGCTCCATTTCCAGCATCGATTCCAATTCTCATACCCTTTAGATCGAAATCATGACAAGATTTTAAGTATTCTTTGTACTTTTCTCTAGCATCAGTCGTTACTACCTTTCCAATTTCATTGTAAGAAAGAGTTTTGTAAAGAGCTACGTCTGAATGTACAAGCTCCTCTATTCTATCTTCAACTTCGTCACTTAGTTTGTAGCCTTCGTGACTGAAAAATTTAATTCCGTTGTATTCGAATGGATTGTGAGATGCGGATATAACTATTCCGAAATCATAATCTCCATTTCTAGTTAAGTAAGCAATCGCTGGTGTAGGTTCAACTCCTACAAGCTCAACATCGTAACCTATGCTCATAAGAGCAGATGCAACTGCACATTCTAAAAGGTTTCCAGAAAGTCTAGTGTCCCTTCCGATTAATACTCTTTTAAATGTACTTTCATTTCCAAGCACATATCCCGCTGCTTTTCCTATATCATATGCTAATTCTGGAGTGAGGAATTCATTCGCAATACCTCTTACTCCGTCTGTTCCAAATAGTCTAGCCATTGTAATTCCTTTCTACTATCTGTCTTAGTTTTTCATTTGTATTTATTTCTGGGTCATCGAGAACCATTTCTGTCAACTCATTTAAAATTTTTTTAAATTCTGGTCCCGGTGTAAAACCCATTTCAATTAAATCCGTGCCACTGATGTTTAAAAATTTTGGTTTCGAAGTCGGCTCCTTTAGAAGCTCTTCTATCCTATCTCTTCTCGAGTAAATATCATCAGCAGAACGAGATTTCATAGTGCCAAGTCTATCAGCAACCATAAGGTCGTAGAGATCTAAAATATTTTCGTTTCCTACTTTTCTAATCTGTCTTCTAAGCGCCCTATCAGTCATAACACTTTGAAAAGTCATGTGATTTTCAATAAGTATAACTACCTTTTTAATAATTTCATTTGAAAATTTAAACCTTCTAAGCACTTTTTTTGCAATTTTGCTACTTTCTATTTCATGACCAAAGTAGTGAGCCACTCCATCATCTCCCATAGAAAATGTAGCAGGCTTTCCAATATCATGTAAAAGAGCTGCGAGACGAATCTCTAAAACCTCCGGTGAGTATCCAACCACATTTAGAATATGGTCATAAAGATTGTTCTCGTGATACTTAGAATTCTGATCGTAATCGTAGGTTTCTAAAATTTCAGGAAGGATAATATCAAAAATATGTAGCTTCCTTAAAAGATTCATACCCTTTTTTACGTTTTTATCAAGTAAAATCTTTACAAATTCATTGCGAATTCTTTCGAAAGATATATTTTTAAGTAGATTTACATTTGAAATTATAGCAGATTCTAAACTTGCCTCAATTTCAAAATCATACTTTGTGGCAAATCTCACTGCCCGAAGAATTCTAAGGGCATCCTCTTTTATCCTTATATTTGCATCTCCTATTGGACGAATAATTTTATTTTTTAAATCTCGAAGTCCCCCAACGTAGTCGATAAATTCTCCATTGTAAAGTATCGCATTTATAGTAAAGTCTCTTCTCTTTAAATCTTCTTTTACATCCTTAGAAAAAATAACTTCCTCCGGCTTTCTAAAATTTTTATATTCACCATCGAGTCTAAATGGAGTTATGTCCACAGAATAATTTTCTGTAAGAGCAAGCACCGTTCCGAGAGATCCGCCTATATCAATGGTGGTGTACATATTAAGGGTCTTCCTTATTTCATCGGGAGTTGCCAAGGTTGTAATGTCATAATCATGTACTTTATAACCAAGAATCATATCTCTAACCGCCCCACCAACGAAGTATGATTCATAGTGACTGTTTAAAATATTAAAAAGATTCATAAGTTCATCAGAAATTATCTTTTCCATAATTCTATTATAACACAATGATTATCACTAGTTAATTTATAAAAGTAATGAGAATAAGAAGTAAAAGTTAATTATAAATATCCCTTTTATGATACAATAGACATAACAGGAGGTTTTTATGAAAAGAAAATTATTTATCATACTTCTAATACTTCCTCTTCTTTTAGTAGGTTGCAAAAAAAATAAATCTACTAAACTTCCAGTAGAAAATCAAAATACAAAGACTACCGAAGTTACAAATAACAAAGAAGGCGAAGATAAAACAAATGCCGAAGGAACTACAAATACTAAAAACGGAGAAAATCCAGATGGCACAGATTTAGAAAATACTGAAGCAGAAGGTCAAGAAGCTACTGCTCCAGAAGCTACTGCAAAAGCTTATAACAAAGAGTTTTTAAAGAGCCTTTGCGACGACTCTTCTTATATTTCTCGTGTAAGAATTAACCAAGATTCAGCTGAAGGTTATACTGCTAGCTTCGTAGTAGACTACAAAGGTGATTTATCACAAGTTGAGATGACGATTCCAAAGACACTTAAATCTGGAAGAGAATACATCATCTTCTACAAGGACGACGAGAATGGCAAGATTGTACCTGCTAGATCAGAAGACTCTTTTATCGAAATCATGTCAAGCGAAGACAAGAGTCTAAACTATGTTGAAAATAGATACAGAAGAGAAGAAAAGCAAGCAGACACAACTATAGAAGATACTACAAACGACAAGAATTGAGGTCAAAATGAAAAATAAAATATTTACAATTATCCTTGCTCTACTACTTATACCAAGTTTTGTACTTGCAAGTAATTCAAATAAAATAACTATTGTTTTGAATAATGAAGTAGTTGCTACTGATGTAGAGCCATTCCTAAAGGATAGCAGAACCTTTGTACCAGTTAGATTTATTTCTGAAAAGCTTGGATTCAAGGTTGATTGGAACGAAAAAGCACAACTTGTAACTATTTCAAACAGCGATAAAAAAATCGAACTTACCATTGGAAATAAAGCAGCAAAAGTTGACGGCAAAGCAGCCAATATAGATGTTGCACCTCTTATAAAAGATAGCAGAACCTTTGTCCCACTTAGATTTATCTCTGAAAACTTCGGAGTTAAGACTACCTGGGATGCTAAGACTTATAGAGTTTTACTTGAAACTAAATCAACCGATGGGCTTAATTTAACTGCTGACGAAAGAGAATACTTTGATACGGCTAAGAGTCTAGAAGAAGATCTAAAGATAAAATTCGACGAAATGAAGTCATATTTATTCGAAAATGCTAGTAAGTACAATGAAGCTGAGCTAAAGGAAATCTATGAAGCTAAAAAAGCTGAAGCCTATGATATTATAAAGAAAATTGAAGAGCTAAATGTGCCTGATAAGTTTAAAGAATCTCACAATTTCCTATTGAAATCAATGACAACTTTAAAGAGTGTTATAAATGGATTTGATGATTCACTTATCAAAAAGGATCAAAAGGCTGCTACAAAGGTTGTAGAAGATCTAACAGTATTTAACATAAGAATTGCAGAACATTTAAAATCTCTTAAATCAAATGCTGAAGGAATCCCTTATAACCCAGATGAAGCAATCAAAAAATACAACGAAACTAGAAATAGTCTATTTGAAGATCCAACTATAAAAAATCTTTTAAACAAAGTTAATAAATAACAAAAAATTAACCCGGACTTTTAATCTAATGTCCGGGTATTTTTATGAAAAATTTTATTTTTTTATTTTTCAATTGGAAGATAGATGGTAAAGGTGCTGCCTTTTCCTACTTCTGATGTTACTTCAATTCTTCCGCCATGGGCTTCTACTATATGTTTAACTATGGATAGTCCAAGCCCTGTGGAGGATATTTTTTTAGACCTGGAGTGATCCACTACATAGAATCTTTCAAAGATTCTGTCTAGTAATTCTGCTTCGATTCCTATTCCATTGTCAGATATCTGTACTAAAGCATTCCCATCTTCTTTTGCTATTTTGAATTTGATTTCGCCGCCGTCTCTATTGTACTTGATTGCATTGGTCAAAAGATTCATCATAGCCTCTTTTATCATTTCTCCGTTGACCTTTGCCTTTACCCTGTCGAAATCTTTTACTAGATTTAGGTTTTTATTTTTTATTTCGATTGCAAGATCATCGCAGACTTCGTCACCAAGTTCATCTAAGCTTAGCTCTTCTATGATTACAGCATCATTTGCTTCCAGTTTAGATATCTTTAGTAAATCGTCTATAAGTCTTTGTAAATTGGTGGATTGTTTGTAGATTATTCCGCCGAATTCCTTTATCTTTTCCTCTTCAACATTTCCAGATTTTAATAATTCTGCAAATCCTGAGATGATGGTAAGAGGAGTCTTTAGTTCGTGGGTTACGTTGCTTGTGAACTCTTCTCTCTTTAATTTTAGGCTCGCTTCATAGGTTTTATCTGTGAGAAGAAGTGCCACTCCTCCTAGGGATTCTGATTCCGGTGAGATAAAGTATTCATAGATTTTATTGTCTATTTCGATTTCGCCCTTTATATATTTTCCTTTGAAACCTTCTTTTACCGCGTCTAGGATTTTAGATTCATTGGTCAGTTCCAAAATATGCGATCCTCTACTTGAATTTATTGGCTTTAGAATATTTATTGCAGAATCATTTATCAGAACAAGCCTTAGTGATCTGTCAAATATAACTAATCCTTCCTTCATCTTAGTTAGGATCGCTTCCACCGTATCGTTTTGACTCTTTTCAATAGAGTAGAGTTTTTCAAGTTCACGATTTTTTTCATCTATCTCTCTTAGATATGGATCTAGTTCTGGATAGAGATTTTGATGCTTGTAGACTCCGAGTTTTATCGGCTCTGTTATATTTTCTGTAATTCTTTTGGAAATAAATAATGAAAGTAGAAAGAGCGCTACAACTATTAGTATTTCCACTGGAAATATTACTCTAAATATAGAAAATACAGAGTTTACTTCCTGGGCAACCCTGATTATTTTGTCGTCCGATTTTATTGCGTGGTAGATGGTGTCCCTATTTAATGTCTTTGAATACCTTATGGACTTGCCTTCACCTTTTTCTATTGCATCTTTTATCTCCGGTCTCTCGCTGTGATTTTCAAAGGTGGAAGAATCTTTTTCGCTGTCATAGAGCACCTTGCCGTCCATGTCTATTAAATTTATTCTTAAACCTTTTATTTTTAATCTTTCCAGGCTGGTCTTATCCGTTTCGTACTGACTTACAATGATTTTCGATGTGGTTTGCAGATTTTTTTCTACATTCTGTCTATATATTCTGTAGAATACAAGCCCAGAAAAAAATGCAGTAAACAGTAAGCAATAGACGGATATTAAAACCATGGAATTAAATATTTTCTTTCTCATATTACTCCATTTTGTAGCCTACGCCACGTATCGTTTGTATATAGTCTTCTCCAATTTTCTGCCTTAAGCTAGCGATGTGCATGTCCACCGTTCTAGTTTCGCCGACATAGTCAAAGCCCCATATCTTTTCGATTATATTTTCTCTAGTTAAGACTATGGATTTATTTTCCGCCAAGTATTTTAAAAGTTCAAATTCTTTGTATGTGAGATTTATTTCTTCTCCATTCTTTTTAACGGTTCTTCTCTTGGTATCGATCATAATATCTCTTACTTGAACTTCTTCTACTTCTCTCCCAATCCTTCTGATGTGAGCCTTGACTCTAGAGATAAGTTCCATTACTCCAAATGGTTTTTTGATGTAGTCGTCCGCACCTGCTTCAAGACAGCTTACCACATCCATCTCTGCAGATTTCGCCGTAAGCATAATTACAAGTGTGTTATCAAATTTTGTAATGTCTCTGATTCTTTTTAATATTTCCTGTCCGCTCATACCTGGTAGCATGATATCTAGTAGTATTATATCCGGTATTATTTCTTCCTTGAAAAAATCTGATCCTTTTTCAAATGTGTCTACATCAAATCCTTGGGTTGAAAGTGCATATTCAATTAATTTTCTTATATCCTCTTCATCTTCAATTATTGCTATTCTCAATTGTTCCCCCTGTAGAATATTTTACCCATTTTGCAATATTACTACCGTGATCAGCAATTCTTTCAAAATATTTTGCTATGATAATTATATCAACAATCATAGATGCATCTAGATCTCCGTTCTGTATCTTTTTAATCATTCTATTCTTTAGATTTATAAATTCTTCGTCAACCGCATCATCTTTTTTTGTCACTTCTTCTGCATCATCATAACTATTTTTGATGAAGGAATAGATTGCGCATTTCACTACATCTTTTGAATAGGTGGCTATATTAAATATTTCAAGGTAGAGATCTTTTTCAACTACAGGATCCATATCGGCGATAATTCTTGCGATATTTATACATTGATTTCCGATTCTATTTATATCAGTTACCATTTTAAGGGCTGAGCTTATCTTTCTAAAGTCCCCTGCCACCGGTTGAAATTCTAGAAGCATCCTAAGGCAAGTGTTTTGCACCTGTTTATCGAGAGAGTCAAGCTCTTCATATACTGTGTTAAAATGATCAAGACTTATGCTCTCCTCTTCTCTTATCGCTTTTAGAAGCTCTTCAATTGCTCTTTCCACAAGTCTGCTCATTTCGAGCATGGTGGTATTTAAATCTAATAATTTATTATCTAATCTACTCATTAACCGAACCTTCCTGTTATATATTCTTCAGTTTTCTTCTTCTTTGGCCTTTCAAATAATTCTATGGTTGGTCCCTCTTCAATTATTTCTCCAAGTAGGAAGAAGACTGTCTTATCAGATATCCTAAGGGCTTGACTCATGTTGTGGGTGACAATTATTATGGTGTAGTCCTTTTTTAACCTATCTACCAAATCTTCAATCTTTGATGTGGATATAGGATCTAGTGCAGATGTTGGCTCGTCCATTAGTAGAACTTCTGGCTTCGTTGCAAGAGCCCTTGCGATGCATAGTCTTTGTTGTTGTCCACCTGATAGTCCCAAAGCTGAGCTCTTAAGTCTGTCCTTTACTTCGTCTAAAAGAGCTGCATCGTAGAGAGATCTTTCCACTATTTCGTTTAGTTCCTTTTTATTTTTTATTCCTTGAACTCTTGGACCGAACGCCACATTGTCATAGATGGATTTTGGAAATGGGTTTGGATTTTGAAACACCATTCCAACTCTCCATCTCAGTTCTATTGGATCCATCTCTCTAAAAATATCCTTACCATCTAGAAGAATTTTACCTTCCACTTTTGAATTGTCATTTAAGTCGCTCATTCTATTTAGGATTTTTAAAAATGTACTCTTTCCACATCCGGAAGGACCGATAAGTGCAGTCACTTCCTTTTCTTTCATCTCCACATTTATGTCTTTTAGAGCCTTGAAATTTCCATAATAAAAATCCAGGTTCTCTATTTTAAATTTACTCAACTTTTCCTCCCAATTTTCTATCCAATGATTTTGAATACTTCCTTACAAATATATTGAAAAGAAGAACTATTATTATAAGCACCGCAGAAGAAAAGTTTGCTATATCTTTTGCGTTTCTTGCCGTTGATTCTGTGAACTGTGCCCATATGTGAAGGGACAATGTCTCCGCTGGTCTAAATGGATTTAAGAAGTTGGTCCTAGATGTAATATCTAAGTTTGACCAAACTATGTCCGTACTCATTCCTGCCGTATATAGAAGTGCCGCCGCTTCTCCAAAGGATCTCCCAGCTGCAAGTAGTACTCCTGTAAAAATTCTGGAGATACAAGCTGGAAGTAGCACTTTTAAAATCGTAATCTTAGATGTTGCTCCAAGGGCGTATGCTCCAAGTCTTACTTCTTGTTTTACTCCATTTAGTGCATCAATGGTCGTAGTTGCAATAAGTGGCACTGAAAGAATTGAAAGTGTAAGAGCACCTGCGAGCATGTTCCACTTTGCTCCTGTCATTAGAATAAATACCAAGTATCCAAAGAGTCCAACGATGATAGAAGGAAGTGAACTTAGAGTTTCTATTGAAAGCTGTATAAATTTCTTTATCTTTCCTTCTTTGGCAAATTCAACGATGTAAATTCCTGTTAAAACTCCAATTGGAGCAGAAACCACTAGAGATAGAAATACCATGTAGATGGTATTTAAAACCTGGTTCATAATTCCCTTTCTAGTAAAGGTTAAAAATTCTAAATTGAAAGAATTTATTCCTTTAAAAACCACATAACTTACAAATGCCATGAGCAGAAGTATGATCATCGCTGCAACAGTGGTGAATAAACTAGTTATGAACTTATCTATCTTTCTCGCCCTATTTATTTTGTTCATTTCTATCTCCTACCTTGTTAATTAAAAATATTAAAAGAATGGAAATTAAGAATAGAAGCGCTGACATGGACCATAGGACTGAATTGTATTCAGTCTTATCAAAAGTATTTCCCATGTTCGATGCAATTACAGAAGTTAGAGTTGAAGCAGATTCAAAGATGGATTTTGGAACATTTCTAGTCTTTCCGATTACCATGGATACTGCAAGTGCTTCTCCCATAGCTCTTGTAAGTCCAAGAATAATTCCAGTAATCATTCCAGATTTTCCCGCAGGAACTAAAACTTTGTAGATCATTTGCCATCTTGTTGTGCCCAGTGCGTAGGATGCATCTTTGTAAGCTCTCGGAACTCCTTTTAGAGAGTCAATCATAACCGATGCAATGGTTGGAAATATCATTACAGATAGCACAATTGATGCAGTGAAGATATTGTTTCCGTAACTTAGACCGAATAGATCTCGTATAAATGGCACTAATACCACAAGTCCTGTCCATCCATAGACAATAGATGGAATAGCCACAAATATTTCTATGGTTGGTCTCAAAAATTTTTCTCCCAGTTTTGGAGATACTTCTGTTATAAATATTGAAGATACTACCGCAAACGGAGTTGCCAATAAAAGCGCTAGTCCACATGTGTAAAAAGAGCCAAGTATAAATGGTACTGATCCAACAGTGCCCTTGGCTCCTACAGAATCCGCAGGATTAAAATCCGAAGAGAATAGAAATTCTTTTAAAGAATGTCCAAGGGCAGTAAATGTATACTGACCCTTGTACATTAAGAATACTCCTATAAAGATAGTTATGAGGATGGTAGAAAATGAAACCGCGTATACTATCCATCTAAACTTCGTATCCTGACTTGTTATTTTTCTGGTTCTCTCTACTATCATCTTTCTACTTTCATATTGGAAGTTGCGCCATATCCTTGTTCTTCGATATGAGGTGCATACTCATCGGACATGATGTAGTCGATAAATGCTTTTACCACTTCATTTGGTTCGCCTTTTGTATACATGTGTTCATATCCCCAAACAGGATAACTTCCGTCGTAAGTTGTTTCAAGACTAGGTTTAACACCATCTATGGCAACAGGGGTAACGTCACTGCTATTTATAATATATGGTAGAGCTACATATCCAATCGCACCATTATTTGATTTTATAGTTTCTAGAAGTTCTCCAGAATTATCTGTTTCTAGATAAGAATCTCCTTGAGTCTTATCTCCATCAAGGGCATACTCTGTAAATAGTGCTCTAGTTCCTGAAGAGTCAGGTCTAGTTACTAATAGAATCTTTTCATCTGGTCCACCAACTTCGCTCCAGTTTTTGATTTCGCCTGTAAAGATTTTCTTAAGCTGATCTTTTGTTAGGTCGTTTACTTTTTCTCCGATATCATTATTAACTATTGCAGCCATGGTAACTACGCATACTTTGTGGTCAACCAATTCTTTTGCTTTATCTGCATCTAGTTTGTCTTCTGCATATACGTCAGAAGATCCAATGTCTACTGAACCGTCAAATACTTGTTTAAGTCCAGTTCCTGATCCTCCACCATTAACTGTGATAGAAATATTTGGTTCTACTTCTTTGAATTTATCTGCAGCGTCTTGTGCAAGTGGAAGTAGTGCTGATGATCCAGATGCTGTGATGGATCCTTCTAACTTACCAGAATTTTCTTCTGTCTTTGTGTTTGTCTTTTCGTTTGTACTATTTTTCTTAGCTGTATCTTTTCCGCAAGCCACTAATAGGGCAAATGCTAGGACGATAACTAATCCTTTCATAAAA
>CAMYEJ010000034.1 GCA_947254665.1 uncultured Peptoniphilus sp. | reverse complement strand
ATTGCGAATCTTAGTCCTTCGTCCATTGCGATTGGTGTGATTAGTTCTACTTTGAATGTTGCGTTGTCTCCTGGCATTACCATTTCTACTGATTCTGGTAGTTGGATGTCGCCGGTTACGTCTGTGGTTCTGAAGTAGAATTGTGGTCTGTAGCCGTTGAAGAATGGGGTGTGTCTTCCGCCTTCTTCTTTTGTTAGTACGTATACTTCTGCTTCGAAGCTTTTGTGTGGGTGAATTGTTCCTGGTGCTGCTAGTACTTGGCCTCTTTCGATTTCGTTTCTTTGCACTCCTCTTAGTAGTGCTCCGATGTTATCTCCTGCTTGCGCTTGGTCTAGTAGTTTCTTGAACATTTCTACTCCTGTTACTACTACGTTTCTTCTTTCTTCGGATAGTCCTACGATTTCTACGTTGTCTCCTACTTTTACTGTTCCTCTTTCTACTCTTCCTGTTGCTACTGTTCCTCTTCCTGTGATTGAGAAGATGTCTTCTACTGGCATTAGGAATGGTTTGTCTGTGTCTCTTTCTGGTTGTGGAATGTATTCGTCTACTTCTTCCATTAGTTTTACTATTTTGTCTCCCCATTCTCCGTCTGGATCATCTAGGGCTTTTAGTGCTGATCCTACTACGATTGGTGTGTTGTCTCCGTCGAAGTCGTATTCACTTAGTAGGTCTCTTACTTCCATTTCTACTAGTTCGATTAGTTCTGGGTCATCTACTTGGTCTTCTTTGTTTAGGAATACTACGATCTTTGGTACCCCTACTTGTCTTGCTAGTAGGATGTGTTCTCTTGTTTGTGGCATTGGTCCGTCTGCTGCACTTACTACTAGGATTGCTCCGTCCATTTGTGCTGCTCCTGTGATCATGTTCTTTACGTAGTCAGCGTGGCCTGGACAGTCTACGTGTGCGTAGTGTCTGTTTGGTGTTTCGTATTCTACGTGTGATGTTGAGATTGTGATTCCTCTTTCTCTTTCTTCTGGTGCTTTGTCAATGTGTGCGTAGTCTACATATTCTCCTGATCCGTATCTCTTGTTCATTACTAGTGTGATTGCTGCTGTTAGTGTTGTTTTACCGTGGTCTACGTGTCCTATTGTTCCTATGTTTACGTGTGGTTTGTTTCTTTCAAAATGCGCTTTTGCCATTTTAATCCTCCTTATTTATCTTTTTTCTTGCCGACTACTTCATCAGCAATGTTTTTAGGTACTTGTTCATAGTGGTCGAATTGCATTGAATAGTTTGCTCTTCCTTGTGTGTTTGATCTTAGTGATGTTGCATATCCAAACATTTCTGCTAGTGGTACGTAGCATGTTACTATTTGTGCTCCGTTTACTAGTTCCATTCCTTCCATTCTACCACGTCTTGAGTTGATATCTCCGATTACGTCTCCCATGTATTCTTCTGGGGTTGTAATTTCTACTTTCATCATTGGTTCTAGTAGTACTGGATTTCCTTTTGCTAGTGCGTCTCTTAATGCCATTGATCCTGCTATTTTGAACGCCATTTCTGATGAGTCGACATCGTGGAAAGATCCGTCGTATAGGGTTACTTTTATATCTAGTACTTCATATCCGCCTAGTACCCCTGATTGAAGTGCTTCTTCAATACCTTGTTGGGTTGGCCCTATGAATTCCTTAGGTATTGCTCCCCCTACGATTTTGTTTTCAAATACAAAACCTGAACCTGGTTCTAGTGGTTCTACTTTAATCTTTGCATGACCATATTGTCCACGTCCACCTGATTGACGTACGTATTTTCCTTCTCCCTCAGCTGGCATGGTGATGGATTCTCTGTAAGATACTTGTGGGTTACCTATATTTGCTTCTACTTTGAATTCTCTTAGTAGTCTGTCTACGATTATATCTAAGTGAAGTTCTCCCATTCCTGCGATGATTGTTTGTCCTGTTTCTTCATCGGTGTAGGTTCTAAATGTTGGGTCTTCTTCTGCTAGCTTTTGTAGTGCTAGTGCCATCTTATCTTGTGACGCTTTGGTCTTTGGTTCGATAGCTACTGAGATTACTGGATCTGGGAATTCCATGTTCTCAAGAATTATTGGGCTCTTTTCATCACATAGAGTGTCCCCTGTTCCTGTATCTTTTAGTCCTACTGCTGCAGCGATTTCTCCTGCGAATACTTCTTCTATTTCTTCTCTCTTGTTAGCATGCATTAACAGGATTCTTCCTACTCTTTCTCTCTTGTTCTTAGATGAGTTTAGTACGTAAGATCCTGCTTTTAGAGATCCTGAGTATACTCTGAAGTATGCTAATTTTCCTACATATGGGTCAGATACTATTTTAAATGCTAGTGCTGATAGTGGTTCGTCATCTGATGCGTGACGATCTTCTTCTTCGTCAGTGCCTGGTTTTGTTCCTATTATTGCAGGAATGTCTGTTGGCGCTGGCATGTAATCAACAATAGCGTCTAGTAGTAATTGAACTCCTTTGTTCTTGTAAGAAGATCCACATGTTACTGGGAATATTTTAACTGCTATTGTTCCCTTTCTGATTGCTTTTTTAATCATTTCTTTTGTGATTTCTTCTTCTTCAAGATAAGCCATCATAAGTTCTTCATCGAACTCTGATACTGCTTCGATCATTTGATCTCTATATTCTAAAGCTTTTTCTTTATAATCGTCTGGAACGTCTGTTATTTCTATTTCTGTTCCGTCTTCGTTTTTATAAATTTCAGCTTTCATTTCTACAAGGTCAATCATTCCAATGAAGTTTTCTTCTGCTCCCATTGGGATTTGGATTGGAACTGGATTTGCATGTAGTTTGTTTTTGATGGTTTCAATTGATCTATAGAAGTCTGCTCCTGTTACGTCCATCTTGTTTATATGACATATTCTAGGAACTCCGTATTTATCCGCTTGTCTCCATACTGTTTCTGATTGTGGCTCTACGCCTGATTTTGCATCAAATAGTGCAACAGCACTATCTAGTACACGTAGTGATCTTTCTACTTCTACTGTAAAGTCTACGTGCCCTGGTGTGTCTATGATGTTTAATCTATATCCTTTCCACATTGCTGTAGTTGCAGCGGATGTGATGGTGATTCCTCTTTCTTGTTCTTGTTCCATCCAGTCCATTTGTGCTGCACCTTCGTGGGTTTCTCCGATTTTGTGGATCTTACCTGTGTAATAAAGGATACGTTCTGTTGTGGTTGTTTTACCAGCGTCGATATGAGCCATTATACCTATATTTCTAACTTTATTTAATGGTATATGTCTTGGCATATTTCCCCCTTACCATCTGTAGTGAGCAAATGCCTTGTTGGCTTCTGCTGTTCTATGCATTTCTTCTTTTCTCTTTACAGAGCCGCCTAAACCATTTGATGCATCTAGGATTTCTTTTGCTAGTCTATCAGCCATGGTTCTTTCTCCACGTTTTCTAGCAAATCCTACAAGCCATCTTAGTCCTAGTGTTTGACGTCTTTCTGGTCTAACTTCCATAGGTACTTGGTATGTTGCTCCACCAATTCTTCTTGCTTTTACTTCTAATACAGGCATTACATTGTTAAGAGCTTTGTAGAATACTTCTATTGCTTCTTCGCCTGTTGTTTCAGCTACTTTGTCAAGTGCTGTATATACTATTTTTTGTGCTGTTCCCTTTTTTCCGTCTAACATTACGTTGTTTATAAGTTTTGTTATTACAACGTCATCGTACTTAGGATCAGCCATAACAATTCTTTTTGGTATATGTCCTTTTCTTGGCATAACTTCCCTCCTTAACCATTATTAGTTGATTCATCGGTACTCGGTATATCCGCTTGCCTAAGCAATCTATATAATGAGTCAATTTTTAAAATTATTTAGCTTTTGGCTTCTTTGTACCGTACTTTGATCTTGATTGTCTTCTTGTGTCCACTCCTGCTGTATCTAGTGTACCTCTTACGATGTGGTATCTAACCCCTGGAAGGTCTTTTACTCTTCCACCTCTGATAAGAACTACGGAGTGTTCTTGCAAGTTATGTCCAATTCCTGGTATATAAGCCATGACTTCATATCCATTTGTTAAACGAACTCTTGCTACCTTTCTAAGTGCTGAGTTAGGTTTCTTAGGTGTTACTGTTCTAACCGCTACGCATACTCCACGTTTTTGTGGTGATTGTGCTTTAGTTTCAACTTTTCTTAGTGAGTCGTAGTTTACTCCTAGTGCTGGTGATTTAGATTTGTGTTCTACCTTTTTTCTTCCGCTTCTAACTAGCTGATTAATTGTAGGCATCCTGCACCTCCTTCTTTATTTTACATAGTGGAAAGACTACCCTGGAAGAGTAGTCTTTCACACTAAACTATTTTATCATTCTATTTCTGTTAAGTCAACCATATTTTTAGAGACTTTTTCAGTATTTTCAAGGAGTTCAAAGTTTTCTTTAAGCTTTTCTGAAAGTCCTAGTTGTACTTTTGAATTCATCCTTGTTCCTGTTCCTGCTGGGATTAATTGTCCTATTATTATATTTTCTTTTAATCCTTGTAGTTGGTCTTCTTTTCCTTTGATTGCTGCATCTGTTAGAACTCTTGTGGTTTCTTGGAATGATGCTGCTGATAAGAAACTTTCTGTTGCAAGTGAAGCTTTGGTTATTCCTAGTAGTGCTACTTCGCCTGTTGCTTCTTGTCTTCCTTCTTCTCTTGCTTGTTCATTTGCTCTCTTGAAGTCAACGTTATCTACTAATGATCCTGGTAGTAATTCTGTTGAGCCTGCATCTAATACCTTGGTCTTGCCCATCATTTGACGAACTATTATTTCAATGTGTTTGTCATTGATGTCTACCCCTTGAAGTCTGTATACTCTTTGTACTTCTTTGATGATGTACTGTTCTACCCCTTCTCTTCCCTTAACTTTTAGTAGGTCTTGTGGGTATACTGAACCTTGAGTTAATTCTGTTCCTTTTTCTACATAGTCTCCGTTTTTAACTTTTATTCTTGCTCCGTAGACGATGTTGTAGGTTGCTGCTTCTCCGTCTTGTGAAGTTACTACGATTTCTCGTTTCTTATCTTCTTCTTTTATTTCTACTGTTCCATCTATCTCAGTTATTACTGCAAGTCCCTTTGGCTTTCTAGCTTCGAAAAGCTCTTCAACTCTAGGAAGACCTTGGGTGATGTCTGCTGCGGCTGCAACTCCTCCTGTGTGGAATGTTCTCATTGTAAGCTGAGTTCCCGGTTCACCGATGGATTGTGCTGCTATTACTCCGACTGCTTCTCCTGTTCCTACTTGACTTCCTGTTGCCAAGTTTCTTCCGTAACAGTGTGCGCAGACTCCGTTTTTGCACTTACATCCAAGTACAGATCTAACTTTAACTTCTGTTATTCCAAGTTTTTCTATTAGTTCTGCATCGTCATCTGTAATTTCTGTATTCTTTGGTACGATTATTTCTTTTGTTTCTGGATTTATAATATCTTCTGCTGAGTATCTACCTTCGATTCTGTCCTTTAGACTTTCGATTAATTCTTTTCCGTCGGTAAATGCTTTTGCTACGATATATTCATCTGTTCCGCAGTCTTCTTTCTCTACGATTACTTGTTGTGATACGTCTACTAGTCTTCTGGTTAGGTATCCTGAGTCCGCTGTTCTTAGAGCCGTATCTGCAAGTCCCTTTCTAGAACCATGGGCTGACATGTAAAACTCAAGCACTGATAGTCCTTCACGGAAGTTTGATTTAATCGGTACTTCGATAGTTCTTCCTGATGGTGATGCCATAAGTCCACGCATACCTGCTAGCTGTCTTATTTGGTTCTTAGATCCTCTCGCTCCAGAGTCCGCCATGATGTAGATATTGTTAAGTGGGTCGAATCCACTCATTACTTCGTCGGTTAGTTCGTCTGTTGCGTTGTTCCAAATTTCGATTACTTTTTCATATCTTTCTTCATCAGATATTAATCCCATTGCAAATGTGTCTTCGTAGATATCTACTTGTTCATCAGCTTTCTTTAGGATTTCTGGTTTTATTTCTGGTACTTCTACGTCGCCCATTGAGATTGAAATTGCTCCTATGGTTGAGTAGTGGTATCCGGTTTCTTTGATATGGTCAAGTAGGACTGCTGTTTCTATATTTCCATGTTTTTTGTAAGTTTTTTCGATTATGGTTCCAAGTAGTTTTTTATCTACTACTCTGTCTATTTCTAGTCCGTATGGATCTTCTTCTCTATTTACAAATCCTAGATCTTGAGGGATAAATTCGTTTACTAAGAATCTTCCTACTGAAGAGTAAACTATCTTTCCTCTCTTGTCATTTTCATCTATATATCTTCTAACTCCAACTTTTGCTTGTAGGTGTAGGAATCCACTTCCATAAGCATGCATCATTTCATCGATATCTCTGAAAACCATGCCGTTTCCTTTGACTTCACCTTTTCTGTCAAGGGTTAGATAGTACATACCTAGTACCATATCTTGGGTAGGTGTTGTGATTGGTTTACCATCTTTTAGAGCTAGAATATTGTTTGTAGATAGCATTAGAAGTCTAGCCTCTGTCTGTGCTTCTATGGATAGTGGTAGATGGACTGCCATTTGGTCCCCGTCGAAGTCAGCGTTGTAGGCTGTACATACTAGCGGGTGAAGTTTGATTGCTTTTCCTTCTACTAACACTGGTTCAAATGCTTGGATACCAAGTCTGTGAAGGGTCGGCGCTCTGTTTAGTAGTACTGGATGGTCTTTTATAACTTCATCTAGGACATCCCAAACTTCTTCTGTCTGTCTTTCCACTTTTCTCTTAGCTGCTTTTATATTGTGAGCATATTCTTTTGCTACAAGCTCTCTCATTACAAATGGCTTGAATAATTCAAGTGCCATATTCTTTGGAAGACCGCATTGATAGAATTTTAGATCTGGTCCTACTACTATTACTGAACGACCTGAGTAGTCAACACGTTTACCTAGTAGGTTTTGTCTAAATCTACCTTGCTTTCCTTTTAACATTTCAGATAGAGATTTAAGTGGTCTGTTACCTGGTCCTGTTACTGGACGTCCCCTTCTTCCGTTGTCAATAAGAGCATCTACTGCTTCTTGTAGCATTCTCTTTTCGTTTCTAACTATTATTTCTGGTGCATTTATATCGAGTAGTTTTTTTAATCTGTTGTTTCTATTTATTATTCTTCTATATAGATCATTTAAATCTGAAGTCGCAAATCTACCACCGTCTAGTTGTACCATTGGTCTTAGATCTGGTGGGATTACTGGTATCGCATCTAGAATCATCCATTCTGGTTTGTTTCCTGATTGGATAAAGGCTTCGATTACTTCAAGTCTTCTGGAAACTCTAATAGCCTTTTGTCCTGTTGCACCTTCCATTTCAGCCTTTAAGATTTCAGATTCTTTTTCTAGATCTATTTGTTTTAAAAGTTTCTTTACGGCTTCTGCTCCCATTCCTGCTTCGAATTGGTCACCGTATTCGCTCTTTAGTTCTCTATATTCGACTTCTGATAGAATTTGTTTTACAAAAACAGCGTTACATTCAGGTTCTACTTTTGTAACTATATATGAAGCGAAATATAGAACTTTTTCTAAGGCTCTAGGGCTCATATCAAGGGCTAGTCCCATTCTTGAAGGGATGCCTTTGAAGTACCAAATATGTGAAACTGGTGCTGCTAGTTCTATGTGACCCATTCTTTCACGACGAACTTTGGCTTTTGTTACTTCAACTCCACATTTTTCGCACACTACGCCTTTGTATCTTATTCTTTTATATTTTCCACAGGAACATTCCCAATCCTTGGTAGGTCCAAATATTTTTTCACAAAATAGACCTTCTTTTTCAGGTTTCAATGTTCTGTAGTTTATTGTTTCTGGTTTTTTCACTTCGCCATAGGACCATTCTCTGATTTTTTCAGGGCTTGCGAGTCCTATTTTGATAGAGTGGAATAAATCATGCCTACTCAAATGAATCTCCTTTCTTAAAGAACTATTCTTCCTCTTCCATATCGTCATCATCGTCCATATCATCCATCATATCTTCGGCATCTTCGCCAGTTATGACTTTTATGAATGATGGCTCATCGTCATCATCATCTTCTTCGATGGACATATTTTCGATTTCCTTTGATGAAATCCTTGAAAGGTGAGAAGTTCCTTCTATAAGTTCCTTAATATCTTCTTCTGTTTCTGCTGCACCTTGATCTATCCTTGCTAGATCATCTTCATCTACTTGTAAGTCGACTAAGTTCTTGTCTTCGTCTAATACTTGTATTTCTAATGCAAGTGCTTCTAATTCTTTTATTAGAACCTTGAAACTTTCTGGTACGCCAGGCTTTTGAATATTTTCGCCTTTTACGATTGCTTCATAAGTCTTTACACGACCTACAATATCATCGGATTTAACTGTAAGCATTTCTTGTAGTGTGTAGGATGCGCCGTAGGCTTCAAGTGCCCAAACTTCCATTTCCCCGAATCTTTGTCCACCGAACTGTGCCTTACCTCCTAGAGGTTGTTGAGTTACTAGCGAATAAGGTCCTGTACTTCTTGCGTGAATCTTTTCATCTACAAGGTGGTGAAGTTTAAGCATGTACATTATTCCTACTGTTACTGGATGGTCGAATTCTTCTCCGGTTCTTCCGTCCCTTAGTTGTATCTTACCATCTGCTGGAAGTCCAGCTTTTTCTAATGAATCTATAATATCTTGTTCGTTTGCTCCATCAAATACTGGTGTTGCAACTTTCCAACCAAGTTTTCTAGCTGCAAGTCCCAAGTGAACTTCTAGTACTTGTCCTAGGTTCATACGAGAAGGTACCCCTAGTGGATTTAGTACGATTTGGATTGGAGTTCCATCAGGCATGTATGGCATGTCTTCTGCAGGCATTACTCTTGAGATAACACCCTTGTTTCCGTGACGTCCACACATCTTATCTCCTACTTGGATTTTTCTCTTCGTAGCGATAAATACCCTTACCATTTCTTGAACTCCTGGTTGAAGTTCATCTCCCGTGGATCTTCTAAAAGTCTTAACATCTACGACAATTCCTTGTTCTCCATGAGGAAGTCTAAGAGATGTATCTCTTACTTCACGAGATTTTTCTCCAAAGATTGCACGTAGTAGTCTTTCTTCTGGACTTTGGTCTCCTTCTCCCTTAGGAGTTACTTTACCTACTAGGATGTCTCCAGGTTTAACTTCTGCTCCAACTCTTATAATTCCACGTTCATCTAGATCCTTAAGCATATCATCTCCGACATTTGGAATGTCCCTTGTGATTTCTTCTGGTCCTAGTTTAGTATCACGGGCTTCAGATTCATATTCTTCTATATGAAGAGAAGTTAGCACGTCGTTTATAACTAGATCTTTGTTTACTAGCATAGCATCTTCGTAGTTATATCCTTCCCAGTTCATAAATGCGATCAGGATATTCTTACCAAGTGCCATTTCACCCATATCTGTAGATGGTCCATCAGCTATTACTTCTCCAGCCTTAACCTTTTGACCTTCTTTCACGATAGGTCTTTGGTTGATGGTGGTACCTTGGTTTCCGCCTACAAATTTGTGAAGTTTAAAGTTTATTACTTTGCCGTCCTCATCTCTTTTAAGAGTGATTGATTTTGCATCTACCTTTTCTATTACTCCGTCATCTGTTGCAACGATTACAACTCCAGAGTCTTTAGCTGCGCGGTATTCTATTCCTGTTCCTATAATAGGAGCTTCTGTCTTTAGAAGTGGCACTGCTTGACGTTGCATGTTGGCTCCCATTAGGGCACGGTTTGCGTCGTCGTTTTCTAGGAATGGAATCATCGCAGTACCTACAGCTACTATTTGCTTAGGGCTTACGTCCATGTAGGTAACCTTGTCTGAGTCGAAGAAGTCAACCACACCTTCTGGTCCTCTTGCAACGATTCTAGAGTTTACGAATTTTCCATTTTCATCCAAAATTTCGTTTGATTGGGCAATAATTTGTTCGTATTCAACGTCTGCTGTTATATATTCAATTTCATCTGTTACGATTCCTTCTCCAAGTTTTACCTTTCTATACGGAGCTTCGATGAATCCATATTCATTTATTCTCGCATAGGTGGTTAGAGAAGTGATAAGACCGATGTTTGGTCCTTCTGGGGTCTCAATCGGACACATTCTTCCGTAGTGGGAGTTGTGTACGTCACGCACTTCGAAACCTGCTCTATCACGAGATAGTCCTCCAGGTCCTAGAGCTGAAAGTCTTCTCTTGTGAGTAAGTTCAGAAAGCGGATTGTTTTGATCCATGAATTGTGATAGCTGTGATGAACCAAAAAATTCTTTGATTGCAGCTGTCACAGGTCTTATATTTATAAGAGATTGTGGTGTTGTAGTATCCGCATCTTGTACAGTCATTCTCTCTTTTATTACTCTTTCCATTCTGGAAATACCAATTCTAAATTGGTTTTGTAGAAGTTCTCCAACCGATCTGATTCTTCTATTGCCTAGATGGTCTATGTCATCTGTAGTTCCAACTCCTTGTGAAAGTCCGAACTCATAAGAAACAGAAGCTAACATATCGTCTACCAAGATATGTTTTGGAGAAAGGTCGAATTTTCTCTTTATAAGTTCTGCTTTGAAAGCTTCTTCATCGTTAGAAAATTCATTGTATATTTCTTCAAATACTGGAAGATAAATTTTTTCCTTAAATCCTAAATCTTTTAAATCAAAAGGAAGATCATAATTCTTTGGAATTGAGAAGTTGTTTCCGTGTACAATTACCTTTTTATCTTCGTCTCCGGCGCGGATAGCCTTGATTAAAACAGTAACCGTATTAACTCCTGCGTTTTCTATTCTAAAAGCATCTTCTCTTGTAAGTTTATCTCCAGCTTTAGCTAGGATTTCTCCTGTAAGTGTATCGATAATATCTTCTGCTACGAATTGACCTTCTATTCTAGATGCGATAGAAAGTTTCTTGTTGAACTTGTATCTACCTACATAGGCAAGGTCATATCTCTTGTAGTCGAAAAACATATTTTCGAAGAGACTTTGTGCAGAATCAAGAGTAGGTGGTTCGCCAGGTCTTAGTTTTTTATAAATTTCTATAAGAGCTTCTTCTTTATTAGTAGTCAAATCTTTTTCAAAAGTTCTAAGAAGTAGTTCTGATTCACCTAAAAATTCTGTAATTTCTTCATTTGACTCTAAACCAATCGCACGTAGAAGCACTGTAATTGGTATCTTTCTAGTTCTATCTATTCTAACGTTAATTACGCTTTGTGAGTCTGTTTCGTATTCTAGCCAAGCTCCTCTATTTGGAATAAGAGTAGCAGAAATAAGTTTTCTACCTGCCTTGTCAGTTTCTTGTTTGTAGTAAGCGCCAGGGCTTCTAACAAGCTGAGAAACTACTACACGTTCTGCACCATTTATGATAAATGTGCCTGTTGGTGTCATAAGAGGAAGATCTCCCATAAACACTTCTTGTTCTTTAACTTCTCCGGTCTTTGTGTTGATAAGTCTAACCATCACTTTAAGTGGTGCAGCGTAGTTAGTATCCCTCGCCTTTGACTCATCTATATCGTACTTTGCTTGTTCTTCGTGAAGTTTATAATCAACAAACTCCAAGATTAAATTGCCGGCGTAGTCTTCAATCGGACTTACATCTTCAAAAACTTCTTTAAGTCCTTCATCAAGAAGCCATTTATATGAGCTAGTCTGTACTTCGATTAAGTTAGGTAAGCTTAAAACCTCCTCAATCCTTGAAAAACTCATTCTTTCGCGTTTCCCGTATTTAACAGGATGTACCATCAAATCACCCCTACTTTTGGTATATAAACGTTAAATTTAGAGCCTACTAGTCCACTCTAAATTATTATTATGCAATTTATTATTATAACACTATATGTCAAGGTTTCCAATAGCAATACAGAAAATAC
>CAMYEJ010000033.1 GCA_947254665.1 uncultured Peptoniphilus sp. | reverse complement strand
AAAACTGACCTCCTTAAGTTGGTTTGTTAGTCCAACTTTTGGGGGTCAGTTCACAGTTGAATGGGTTGTTTAATGTTTATTTTTATTATATGTCTCTGCAAATGTAACTTACCACAGATTTTAAATTGAACATCTCGATGGATTTTAAATTTAAAATTACAACTTCTTCTGGTGATTTAAGGTCGCTTACTTCAACTGGGAAATCTCTTTTTAGAACATAGTTGCAGATTAAATTCTTGGAATATTTTCCACTTTTTGTGTAGATATCCAAAGAAAACTTGCCGTCATTTATATTTAGTAGGTAGTCCTTGGAATTTAAAAACATATCTGGAAAAGTGGTGATCCCTGAGATTTTAAGGGTGTCATGGTCGAGATCTATATCTCTTATTTCGAGATAATCTTCGCCGAAAGTAATCCTATTTTCTCTATGAATAAGAAATCTATTTTCGTAGAGGTACACTAGACCTTCTACGTCTTTTAGATTGTGGTGTCCAATAATATCCAAATTCTTTTCGTCCTTTGAGACCAAATAATTTCTAAAAAGTTCCACCACTTCCGCTCCGGAGATATCTTCGCCACGATCTAAATTAAAATACTTTTCAACTTCCATCTGTCTTAAGGACTTCATAGGGAAGAGATGCCTGTACCTGTTGAAATACTTGTAAAGATCTGTGGATTCATATTCAAAATCCATATTATAATACTTTGCCCTCTGTCTTATAAAAGGAAGATCGAAGGACTCTCCATTGTATGTAATAAAATTACATCCATTATATTTTTCTAAAAAATTGGAGATAAGTTTCTGCTCATCCTTTAAATCTTCGATGACAGTAGTCACAATTTTTATGCCGTCGGAAACGGTGATGGATACGATGGGATTTTGGTGAGTGAGTCCTGTGGTTTCAATATCCATAAAAACAAAATTGTCGTATTTATTATTTTTTTCGTTAGTAGTCTCAAATACTTTCATAATTACCCACTTTAAATATTTTCTTATTTAAATTATAATTGATACTAGGTTATTTAGAAAGGGGAAGCAATGATAAATTTAGTGAGAACTAGAAATAGTCTTATGAATAATGGATTTATTTCTGAAATATTTGAAACGGGAGCTGAAGCGAGAGAATACTTCATGAACTTTATAAAGCCAGGCAGAACTGTGGCAGTTGCAGGATCTGTAACTCTTGAAGAGCTTGATATATATAATTCATTAAAAGAAAAAGGAGCAGACGTGTCCATGCACTGGTTGGATAGGGACTACCAAACTAGCATGATGAAATCCCATATGGCAGACTTCTTTGTAACTTCTGCAAACGCGGTAACTGAGGACGGACAGATTCTCATGGTTGACTACTATGGCAATAGAATAAGTGCGGTGACCTTTGGCAAGAAAAAAGTTTTCTTTTTCGTTGGAAGAAATAAGATTGTAACCGATGTAAACACAGGATTTAATAGATCTTTAATAATCGCTCAACCACAAAATTTTAAAAGAATGGAAATGGAAAGCTTAAAGAAGAACATGAGGCTTGATTTCGATAGACAAGAAGATACGAATATTATGGAGCTAACTCTTAAACATGGACCTAAGTTTCAAGATACATATGTGTTTTTAATTAACGAAGATTTGGGGTATTAAATTGATTTATTTAGATAATTGCGCAACTACAAAACCAAGACCAGAAGTGGTGGATATGATGGTGAAGGTACTCACATCAGACTTTGGAAATCCATCCTCACTTCATAAGATGGGAATGGATGCTGAAAAAATTAGAGAAGGTGCAAGGGCGAGCCTTGCAAAATTCATCCACGCAAATCCAAAAGAGATATTTTTTACTTCGGGTGGTACTGAAAGTAATAATATAGCAGTACAAGGTTTTATAGAAAAGAATAAGAGATTTAAAAAGATAATCACCACAACCATAGAACATTCTTCCCTTAGAAAATTATTTCTTCGCTACAGAGATTTAGGCTATGAAGTGGTGTTACTTCCAGTGGATAAAAATGGCAAAGTCTTGATTTCTGAACTAAAAAAAGAAGTAAACGACAACACAGCGGTTATAGCTCTTGCCCAAGTGAATAGTGAACTAGGAACTATCCAAGATATAAAAGAAATCGTAAAAATTGTAAAAGAAATAAATCCGAATACTTTTGTCCATGTGGATGGGGTCCAAGCACTATGCAAAATTCCTGTGGATGTGAATGAACTTGGCTGCGACAGTTATGCAATGAGCTCCCACAAAGTCTATGGACCAAAGGGAACAGGAGCTTTGTATATAAAGAATGCGGTGGCAATTCCTTCAATAGTTTACGGTGGAGGACAGGAAAAAGATGTCCGCTCAGGGACAGAAAATATGCCTGGAATAGCAGGGTTTAAAGTTGCAATCGACTGTGAACTAGAAGATTTTGAAAAAGAATATGCCCATGCAAAAAAGATTAAGGCATATCTACTTAAAAAGTTGGAAGAAAATTTGGACCGCTACCAAGTAAATGGTGAAGATGGCAGCCCTTATATTACCAGTGTTTCCATAGAAGGTACCAGGGGAGAGGTAATTCTTCATTATTTGGAAGAATTTGATATATTTATAAGCACAGCATCTGCTTGCACAAGCAATGGCACGGAAAAATCCGCGGTGTTGCAGGGAATTGGACTTCCAGAAAATCTAATGGAAGGCACAATCAGAATTTGCATATGTAAAGATATAGATGAAAAAGATATAGACGAATTCATTGAAAAACTTATTTTTTCGGTGAAGGAAGTCAGAGGAGTGATGGAAAGATAATGTTTAAATATGCAGTAGGACTCTCACTTGGAGAGTTGGTTTTAAAAGGAAAGAATAGGGGAAGTTTTATCGACGCGCTAATAAAGCAGGTTATAAGATCTCTCCACGATATAGAATATAAAAAAATCTACCAAGACATTGGAAAAGTATATATTGAATGCGAAAAAGAAAACATGGATAGAATCATCAAAAGGGTGTCCCATGTATTTGGGATTGTATACCTAAGTCCATGTATAAAAGTCGGTAAAGACGAAGATGAAATAAGAGAAGCTATAAAAGAAATAACAAAAGAAACTCTAGAAAAAAATGATTTCAAAACTTTCAAAGGTGAAACTAAAAGGGCAGACAAGAAATTTCCAATGACCAGCATGGAATTTAGCCGTGTCATAGGAGAAACCGTTCTAAAGAATTTCGATGTAAATGTGGACGTTCATAATCCAGACTTCTACGTATATGTGGACATAAGACAAGATGCCTATGTGTACACAGAAAAATTTAAAGGTCACGGCGGACTACCTCTTGGCACAAATGGCACAGGGCTTCTACTTTTATCAGGAGGAATAGACAGTCCGGTAGCGGGTTACATGATGGCGAAGCGTGGCGTGAAAGTGGACGCTCTTCACTTTCATTCATTCCCATTCACATCTAAGAGAGCAGAAGAAAAAGTTGTAAAACTTGGAGAAATCGTAAGCTCCTACTCAGGACCTATGAAGATTTATTCAGTGAACATCCTTCCAATTCAGAAAGAAATCAACAAACACTGCCACGAATCACAGATGACAGTCCTATCAAGAAGGTTTATGATGAGAATCGCAGAGAGTATCTCAGCAAAAAACGGGTATAAATCAATTATAACAGGAGAAAATCTCGGACAAGTTGCTTCCCAAACTATAGAAGGACTAGCCTGCACCGATGCAATTACAGATAGATTGGTATTTAGACCACTCATTGGAATGGACAAGGTGGACATCATAGAAATCTCAAAGAGAATAGGAACCTATGAAACATCAATCCTTCCATTCGAAGATTGTTGCACAGTGTTTTTACCTAAGCATCCACTTTTAAAACCAACCATAGAAATTATGGAAAAATCAGAAGAAGGTCTAGACATCGATAAATTAGTCGAAGAAGCAATTGAGAACATGACCATAATAAACATTGACTAGGAGGAAAAAATGAAAAGACAAGGAAAGATAGGTGGCTCACTACTAATCATAATAGCATTGGTAGTAGCAATCGGGGGAATACTCGTTAAGAATTACAATAGACTTGTAACCCTAGAAGCAGAAGTAGACGGCAAGTATGCCCAAGTAGAAAATGTGGTTAAAAGACGTGCAGACCTTATACCAAATCTTGTAAACACAGTAAAAGGATATGCAAACCACGAAGAAGAAACCTTAACCAAGATTACAGAAGCAAGATCAAAAGTTCAAAGTGCAAAGACCCCGGAAGAATTATCAGAAGCAAACACAGAACTTACAAAGGCAATTGGCGATATAAATGTAGTAGTAGAAGCATATCCAGAGTTAAAAGCTAACGAAGGATTCTTAAACCTACAAGCTCAACTAGAAGGCACAGAAAATAGAATTGCCACAGAAAGAGAAAGATACAATAGCGCAGTTACAGAATTTAACAAAGATGTAAAAAGATTTCCAACCAATATTTTCGCTTCAATCTTAGGATTCTCACCTAAGTCATACTTTGAAGTATCAGCAAGCGATATGGAAAATCCGCAAGTAGATTTTGATAAAAAATAAAATGAAAAGAATCATCCTTTCAATAATACTTTTGATGTCTCTAACCATGAGTACCTTTGCAGAAAAAGACGTGTGGGTACCAGATCCAAAGGATGCAAAAGGGTATGTATACGATGAAATGGGAATCCTATCAGAGACATCAATTGAGTACATCAACGAAACAAACTACGACTTGGAAAAGAAGACCGGAGCACAAATAGGAGTCATGATAGCAAAATCACTTCAAGGATACGACGGCAACTCCTATGGTGTAAAAATTTTCGACAAATGGAAATTTGGAAACAAAGAAAACAACGGACTTCTAATTCTTCTATCCATCCCAGAAGGTAGCTTAACCATCATGCCTGGATACAGGACAGAAGGTTGGGTACCAGATGCGGTAGCAGATACCATAAGGCGTAACGCATCCAAACTATTTCCACCGGGAGATAGAACAGGAGAAAACAAGGAAGCCTACGAAGAAGGAATCCTTGAAATCTATAACGAAGTACTAGAAAAATATAAACAAGAGTACGACATAGAAATAGAAAGATCAGTGCCGGCATCATTCTCACCAGATGATGAAGATTCGGATATAAGCCCGATTGAAATAATTATCTTTGTAATCTTAATATTATTTATACTATCAAACAATAATAGAAGACGAAGATATAGAAGACGCAGAAGAAATATCTTCTATGACGACGATGATTTCGGCGGCGGCTTCGGAGGATTTTTCGGAGGCGGCGGCTTCGGTGGAGGAAGCAGCGGAAGCTCCGGCGGTGGCTTTGGAGGATTCTCCGGTGGCGGAGGATCAACAGGCGGCGGAGGAAGCTCCGGCTCTTGGTAAAATAAAAAATGACCAGAGGTATGACCTCTGGTTTTTTGATTGGAATTTTTAAAAGAAATCTTACAACTACAGTCACCCTGAGCGAAGACGGCTTTTGACGTCGTAGTCGAATGGGTATAACCCTGGTGTGGCAAAACATAGATGATTTTCTGTAGCGGAAGCAATCTGCTTCCATTAACCGCGATACTAAATTATTTTCACTCAGGCAAAGCAGTTGGACAATCCATACACCCAGTCATCCTGAGCGGAAAGGGCGATAGCCTTAGGAGTCGAAGGATCTGACCTATATTTAACCTATCTAAGACAAAAACATAGAATAAATACAAATAAATATCTTTTACATAACCAAACCCTATTCTTTCTCCTTCAACTTTTCTTTTACGAGGGGACGGGAGGAAATTAACGTCTCGTCGACAAAACCTACGATTTTGCGAACGAGACTCGCAGTTTCCTCCCATCCCCCTCGAGCTCCCTCTGCCCACCTCGCATTATCAGGGAAGTGATTTTCACATTTCGGCTAAAATTTGGGAACTCGCTACGCTCAGACACCCAAATTTTTTAACGCCTCATGGAAAATCACGTAAGTTGCATAGTCTGGTCGTATCAATGTTTAAAAATTATATTTACTGGAATTTAAATGGTGTTGAATATGTAGAAGTACTTTTATTTTTGCATAGAAGAACAATTAAAATCAGGCGAAGCCGTACAATAACATAAATTACGGTTGTCTTTGTAGCGGAAGCATTTTGCTTACACAGCCGGGCAGTCGAGTTCTGCAAATCAGCCTTCACAATGCTCGGCTTCTTTGGAACTCTTTGCACGAGACCTGCAGCGAAATCAAAGATTTCGGCTAGGGCTTCGACGCTACAGTATCCTCCCAACTACAGTCACCCTGAGCGGAAGAGCCGAAGGCTCTGCAGTCGAACGGGTATAACTTCTAAAGACCAAGTATTTGCAAATGATTCTAATAAAATAAACAAATATTTTTGAACCATGGTATCCACAAGGGCATGGGTTAAGCACAACGATTAATGTGACTTTGGATGATTTTACATAGTATGTATATTCAGCATTAGATTATTTTTATGATCTCACAGAAAATATATAAATTCAGTCACACATACTTAACCCCACTAAGGTTATACCCATTCGACTATTATGACTTCGTCATCTTCGCTCAGGGGGACTGCATTTCTTAGATGTTATTTGAACCATGATAACCGCAAGGGTATGGATTAAGTGCAGCGATTAAAATATAGTCACCGAAGTGTGGTGGTATTGCAGTCTGCATTTCAAAAAACAAAAATCCACACTGTTACCAGTATGGATTATTTTTCTATTAGTGTATTTACAAATTCTTCTATTAATTTCTCCGCTGGGAGATAGTTCTTAAGCACGTGGTGACCGACGCCTTTTGCGACGTACAAGCTTCCTTTAGGTGTGCTTGCCACCATTTTGTTGGTATGGTCGATGTCTATTATATCCTTGCTTCCAACGATGTATAAAACCGGCACTTTTATCTTCTTAAGATCTTCCATAGAGATATTTTGACTTTCTGTTATTAGCGAAAGTAGGATGGATCTTTCCATATATTTTTTATTAAATCTTCCCAAGAAATGGGTTATTTTTCTCCTAATTTCAAAGAAAAGATATGGAATCCTAAATAGCCCCTTCGGAGATATATTTCCAGATAGACTTACCGCACCGATGACATCGTCGTACTTGGTTAGATATTTAAGTGCGATGTTTGCTCCATCAGAATGTCCAATCAAGACAATATCTTTTAGTCCAAGACTCTTTATAAGCAGGTGCAAATCATCTGAAAGTGTTTCTAAATTAACCGGTCCACTTCCGAAACTGGATTGTCCGTGACCTCTCGTGTCCGGCGCCACCACTCTATATCTATCTTTAAATTCCAAGATTTCTTTTTTAAAATAGTGGTGTGACACTAGGTTTCCGTGGAGAAAGAGAAGTGTTGTTCCGTTACCTTCATCCACATAATTTATTAAAATTTTATCGCTTTTTAATTTTTTATTTTCGATTTCTTTCATTGGAGATCATCTTTTGTTGACCTTTCAGTGCTTATCTTATCTTTTACAAAATCCAATATCTGTGTGGACACGTACTTCCACATATTTTTAGGGAAGTGGCAGAGGACTATGGCGGTCAAAATCTTGAAGAAATTCTTGCCGCTGTAGTAGAGATATCTGTTCTTCCATGTGGTTGGTCCATACTTTTCCTTTGAATGGCGAAGGGCTTTGAAGTTATAAAATTTTGAAAATCTTTCGTAGATTTCGTTTAAAAACTTTTCGTTAAATCCAGAGAAGTCATCCACCACATTGTAAAGTGGGCATAGTCCCATATTTCCTTCTTCTGCTCCTTCTTCTTTAAGGGTCATGAATCCATCATAGATTATAGATTCGATTGCTCCTTGAGGTGCTCCTTCGCGGCGTCTTGTGATATCTGCGATGTAGCCTTTTTTATTATCATAAGGGACAAAGACTACAAATGCGATTATAACTCCGTCCAAGATGCTGTAGAAGTATCTGCGGTTTTTAGGTTCTTCCAAATTCATGGAGCCGACGGTAAATTCCATCATCATGGATCCCTTATTTTTTATCCATGCATCGGTGATTTCTCTAAATGAATTTTCTATAAATTCATCTCGTCCTTCTTCTATTTTGTATTCGTGAACTTCCACGCCGAGCTTCTTGGATTTATTTATGGCTGTTCTAATCTTTTGTGCTCTTTTGCCCTTTAGGTCGTATTCATCGAGGGTAAAGATACAGTCTTCGCCGTACTTAGCTTGGTGTAGCCCAAGGGAAAGGAGTTCCTTTTTATATTCTCCAGTTGAGTTTAGAAATAATATTTCAAGCCTTTGATACTTACAAAATTCTAGCAGCTCTTCTATGAAGATATTTTCTCCGCCTTCTTCAACTACTATATCTCCAAGGATTACAAATACTCCGTTTACGATTTTGTACCCTACGAGACCTTTAACTCTTTCTGAGTAGAAAATATTTTTATCTTCTTCCAAAATCAAGTAGGAGAGAGGATTCTTTCCATTCTTTAGAATGAAACTCTTCACGTCGTCGATATTTGTGTTGTAAGATTTTTCAAAGATTGGCTTTAGAGCTATTGCTAGAAATACAATCAGTGCAAATATTAGTTGAAGCCAAATAGTGGATTGGTATCTAAGGAATATATTTTTCGGTAGGTATATGTCCAAGGTACTAATTCCAAATATTCCGTAGAAGGCGTTTTTTAATATTTCTTCAAATGGTAGATGAAGATTAAATCTCTTGGATGTAAATACCACAAGTACTATGGATTGAGTAAAGATAATCGTAAGTGTTGCCAAGAGACTTCTAATAAATGATTTTCTTTTAAATCCCACTACATTTACTGTGAAATATTCATTGTTTAGGTAGAGCACGATACATATATAGAGATAGATTGGTATTAAATATTTCCCTAGAATACCGTGTCTAATTATTCTAATACATATGAGTAAAAATATGGAAAATAGTTCTAGCAGGTATGCATACCTCTTCTTCTTTACAAGGTCGAAGAAGATTATAAAGTTAAGTGTGGAGAGGGCAAAGAATATAAACCTTGAAAGATTGAATATGTCTTTTAAATATTCTTTGTCATTTCCATGTAGAAACTTGACTGTGTAGACTGCACTTGAAAAAATTAGTTGAAATGAAACTAAAAAAAGTAGCACAAATGCAGAGTACAGAAAGTATTTGTTGTAGTTTTTTCTATTAAAAGAAAGACCTTTTACAGGTCTTTTCTCATTAAATGTTTTTGCCACAGCAGTTTTTATACTTCTTTCCACTTCCGCATGGACATGGATCGTTTCTTCCTATTTTTTTAGTTTTTCTTTCATAAGGTTTTTGTTTTCCTGAATCAGGATCTACAGTTTCTACTTCTTTTGCCACTCTAACTCTTTGTACTTTTTCAGGGTTGTAGATGTGGAATAGCATCTTAACAGTGTCTTCTTTTATAGATTCGTTCATTTCTTCGAACATGTCGAATCCTTCTTGAGCATAGGCACGTACTGGGTCAACTTGACCTACTGCACGAAGTCCAATACCGGCTCTTAGTTGATCCATTGCATCGATGTGATCCATCCATTTTTGGTCAACTACTTGTAGAAGAACGACTCTTTCTATTTCTCTAAATTTATCAGATGTAAATTCTGCTTCTTTTTCTGTATACTTTTTAGCAGCTAAATCTTCAACGTATGCGATTAAATCTTCTACAGAATTGCCAGTATATCCGTCTAAGAAATTCTTTTCGAATCCAAAGATGTTAACAGCGAAGTTTACAATTCCTTCCATATCTAGGTAGTGCTTGTTGTTGTGATCCATCTTGTTGTAGAATTGGATATTCTTTTCGATGATGCTATCTATCATAGCTTGGATATCTGCGTGGATATCTTCACCTTCAAGCACCTTTCTACGTTCTTTGTAGATAACTTCTCTTTGTTTATTCATAACATCGTCGTATTGTAGGACATTCTTACGAATAGAGAAGTTGTTACCTTCTACTTTTCTTTGAGCAGATTCAATAAGTTTAGTTAGAAGTTTAGATTCGATAGGTTCATCTTCAGGAGCGTCGATTCTTTCCATTGTGTTTTTAAATCTATCACCAGCGAAAAGTCTGATCAAATCGTCGTCTGCAGAAATATAGAATCTTGAAGAACCAGGGTCTCCTTGACGTCCAGAACGTCCTCTAAGTTGGTTGTCGATACGTCTAGATTCGTGTCTTTCAGTACCGATTATGTGTAGACCGCCGGCAGCCTTTACTTCTTCAGCTTCCTTATCTGTTTCTTCTTTATATTTTTTAACTAATTCTTGATATTTCTTTCTAGCTTCTAGAACTTCAGCATCATCAGTTTCATTGTAGGTGTCAACTTGGTTTAGAACTTCTTCTTCCAAACCTTCCTTCTTCATTTGGTTCTTAGCCATGAATTCTGGGTTACCACCAAGCACGATATCCGTACCACGACCAGCCATGTTAGTAGCGATAGTTACCGCACCGAAACGACCAGCTTGAGCAACGATTTCTGATTCTTGTTCGTGGTTCTTAGCGTTTAATACATTGTGTTTAATGCCAGATCTCTTTAAATATTTAGAAAGCTCTTCAGATTTTTCAATAGAGATAGTACCCACTAGGACCGGTTGACCCTTAGCGTGACATTCTTCGATTTCTCTAGTAACAGCTTTGAACTTTGCATCTTCAGATTTGTAGATAGAATCGTTAGCGTCCACTCTTATAACAGGTTTGTTAGTAGGGATTTCTACAACGTCTATGTGGTAGATGTCTCTGAATTCGCCTTCTTCAGTCATAGCGGTACCAGTCATACCAGCTAGTTTTCTATACATTCTAAAGTAGTTTTGGAAGGTAATAGTAGCAAGAGTCTTTGACTCAGCTTGAACATTTAAGCCTTCCTTAGCTTCAATAGCTTGGTGTAGACCTTCAGAATATCTACGACCAAACATCAAACGACCGGTAAATTCATCAACGATTATAATTTCGCCGTCTTTAACAACATAGTCGATGTCCTTCTTCATATTACCTTGAGCCTTTAGAGCTTGGTTTATATGATGTTGAAGTTCCATGTTTTCAAGATCAGTAAGATTATCTATGCCGAAATATTTTTCAGCCTTTGAAATACCCTTGTCAGTAAGGGTAGAAGTCTTGTCCTTTTCATTAACAACATAGTCAACAGTTTCCTCTTCGAAGGTACGATTGAATCTTTCAAAGCTGCTTTCTTCTTCAGTCTTAACCCTATGGGTAAGAGTATTTACGAAGTCACGAGCCTTTACATATAGATCGGTACTCTCGTCGCCACGACCAGAAATAATAAGTGGGGTCCTAGCTTCATCGATGAGGATTGAGTCAACTTCGTCGACGATACAGTAGTTAAGAGGTCTTTGAACCATCTCTTCCTTGTAAATAACCATATTGTCTCTTAGGTAGTCGAATCCAAATTCGTTATTAGTACCGTAAGTAATATCAGCATTGTAAGCAATTTTTCTCTCTTCAGGAGAAAGATCGTGGATAATACATCCAACGCTAAGACCTAAAAATTCATAGACCTTACCCATCCAAAGTTTATCACGGCTAGCAAGGTAGTCGTTCACTGTTACAACGTGTACACCTTTTTCAGAAATAGCATTTAGGTAAGCAGGAAGAGTAGCAACCAAAGTCTTACCTTCACCAGTTCTCATTTCGGCGATTCTACCTTGGTGAAGAATAATCCCACCAATAATTTGTACAGGGAAGTGCTTCATACCAAGCACTCTCCAAGCAGCTTCACGAATATTCGCAAAAGCTTCTGGAAGTAAATCATCTAGAGATTCGCCATTTCTATGTCTCTTTTTAAATTCTTCAGTATTATTCTTAAGCTCTGCATCACTAAATTTAGCAAACTTAGGTTCAAGAGCTAACACTTTGTCAACAAGTGGCTGAATTTTTTTAATTTCTTTATCACTATATGATCCAAAAATCATATCAAATAGTCCCATTAAACCATCCTTTCTCGGTTTATAATCATTCCTATCTATTATATAC
>CAMYEJ010000032.1 GCA_947254665.1 uncultured Peptoniphilus sp. | reverse complement strand
AAAATTAAATAGAGAATTTTTTGAAAAAAATGGTCATAAAAGGACCGCTTATATAGAAACTTTTGGTTGCCAAATGAATGAGCACGACTCTGAAAAAATAGATTGGCTCCTAAGACAGATGGATTTTAAAATGTCTGATAGAAATTCAGATTTATATATTATAAATACCTGTTCCATCAGAAAAAATGCAGAGGACAAAGTATACGGAAGACTCGGAGAACTAAAGGGGAAGAAGAGAGAAAATGAAAATCTTCTTGTGGCAGTTTGCGGCTGTATGATGCAGAGAAAAGAGTCTCGTGACATTGTTCTTGAAAAATTTCCAAATGTAGATATGATTTTTGGAACTAATAATATTTATAAATTTCCAAAACTTCTATTAGAAAGACTTGAAAATGGAGTAAGGACGGTAGATATTGAAGAGAATTATTCTAACGAAGATAATTTGCTCGGCGCAAATAGGATGTATTCTTTCAAATCTTTTGTAAATATTATGTATGGCTGCAACAATTTCTGCACCTACTGCATAGTACCTTACACTAGAGGGCGCGAAAAGAGTAGACGTCCAATGGATATTGTAAATGAAATAAAGGGTCTTGCTTCACACGGAGTCAAGGAAGTCACTCTTCTTGGTCAAAATGTAAACTCCTATGGAAAGAGTCTTTCAAACAATGTAAGTTTTGTGGATCTTTTAAAAATGGTAAATGAAATAGATGGAATAGAGAGAATAAGATTTATGACTTCACATCCTAGAGATTTTTCTAAAGAGCTTGCCTACGCCTTTAGGGATCTAGATAAGCTTAAAAACTTCTTACATCTACCTGTGCAAGCTGGATCTTCAAAAGTCCTTCGTGATATGAATAGACATTACACAAAGGAAGAATACATTAGAAAGATCGATATGGTTAAGGAAATAGTTCCTGAAATTGCTCTTTCTACTGATCTTATGGTTGGATTCCCAACTGAGACGGAGGAAGATTTTAAAGATACTTTAGATTTATGTAAGTATGTTGAATACGATACATCATTTACATTCATTTACTCCATGAGAGAAGGTACTAAGGCATATGAAATGGATCAGGTGCCAGAAGAAATTAAGCACGATAGGTTCAATAGACTTTTGGATTTAATATATCCTATCCAACTTAAGAAGAACGAAAGCGAAATAGGAAAAGTAAGAAAGGTTCTAGTAGAATCTACTTCAAAATCCGATGAAAATAAATTGAGCGGAAGAACAGATGAATTTAAACTTGTAAACTTCGATGGATCGAAAGATTTAATAGGAAAGATCGTAGATGTAAATATAACCGATGCAAACACATTTTCTTTGAAAGGTGATTTAGTTGAGAAACGTTGATTTAGAAAAAGTAACTCCTATGATGAGGCAGTATCTAGAAACTAAAAAAAATTATGAAGACGCCATTCTATTCTATAGACTCGGCGATTTTTATGAGATGTTTTTTGACGATGCAATCACAGCTTCAAAGGAATTAGACCTTGCCTTAACTGGAAGGGGTGGAGGTTTGGATGACAAGATTCCAATGTGTGGAATCCCTCACCATGTTTTTAAAAATTATCTTTCAAAATTAATCGACAAAGGATACAAGGTTGCAATCTGTGACCAGGTTGAAGATCCAAAACTCGCAAAGGGAATCGTGAAGAGAGAGGTTACAAGAGTTGTAACCCCGGGAACCTTCACGGATACAGACTATATAGAAGCAGGCTCTAACAACTTTATGATGAGTCTATATGTTAGGGATAATTCTGTTTCAATAACCTATGTGGACTATTCAACCGGGATGCTTTTAAGCACCAGCAAAGTATTTTTAAATGAAGGATCAAGGGATGAATACATTGACCTTATAGTGTCTAAGATTTCTCCAAAAGAAGTAGTTATAAATACTGAAGCAGAAAGATATTTCGATAGTTCTGTCTTAAAAAATTATATAAACGAAAAAAATATTGAAGAAATAAGAAATAAAGAATACTTAAAGCATCTTTCAAACGAACTAAAAGATGAACTTTTAAATAGTAAGTACAGGGAAAATATTTCTCTAGAAATGCTACTTAACTATCTTTCAAATGTTTCAAAGACAAAGCTTAATCACATAGTTAAAATCGCAGATATAAATCTAGAACAGAAGATGATTCTCGATGAAAATTCCATGAGAAATTTAGAAATTCTAAAGGGACTTAATTCAAATAGAAAATCAGGATCACTTTTAGAAGTACTAGATTATACCAAGACTTCCATGGGTCAAAGACTTTTAAGAAGATGGATAGAGGAACCACTTCTAAATGTAGCCGATATAAAGAAGAGACAGGACTATGTTGAGGAGTTTAAAACTGATTTTATCCTTCTTGACGATGTGAGAAGTATACTTTCGTCAATTATGGACATAGAAAGACAGATGGTTAAGATTTCTGACAATGAAATAAATCCAAACGAATTTAACGCTCTCAAGGGAAGTTTAGAATCTGTCATGGAGCTTAAGTCCTATCTAGAAGAAAGTAATTTTAAAAATCTAAACGAAATATCTTATGAATTAAAACCTCTTTACAATATCATCGAAGAGATTGATTCTATGATTGTAGAAGACGCTTCTGTTAAGACTGTAGACGTTAAATTTATAAAAGATGGTTACAATGAAGAGTTAGATGAACTATTCAGACTTTCAAAGGATGGCAAGAAGTTCCTTATAGATTTAGAAGCGAAAGAAAAAGAAGAAACTGGGATTAAAAATCTAAAGATAAAGTACAACAAGATTCTAGGATACTTTATAGAAGTGACGAAATCTGCTTTAGATATGGTTCCTGAGAGATATATTAGAAAGCAAACTCTAGTAGGTTCAGAGAGATTTTTTACCATAGAGCTTAAAGAGATGGAATCAAAGATTCTAAACGCCCACGATGAAGCTAATAGTCTTCAACTGAAACTCTATGACAACTTAATAGAAAACTTTAAAAAATACACAAGCCTACTTCTAGAAGTTTCTGAAATAGTTTCTAGGATAGATGTATTACAAGGGCTTGCAAAATCTGCAATCGAAAACAGATTCGTAAGACCAGAACTAAACGAAGACAAGACCATAATAATAAAAGATGGAAGGCATCCAATTGTAGAATTTAAAAATAGAGATGATTCATTTATTCCAAACGACACAGTTTTGGATATGGATAAGAATCTTATACACATCATAACTGGACCGAATATGGCGGGCAAGTCCACCTACATGAGACAGATTGCCCTTATAGTTATAATGGCACAGGTAGGAAGTTTTGTTCCGGCGAAATCATGTAATATAGGAATCGTAGATAGAATATTCACAAGAATTGGAGCATCAGATAATCTTTCCAAAGGTGAATCCACATTTATGGTTGAGATGAAGGAAGTTGCAAATATTTTAAAGAACGCAACGGACAAATCTCTAATAATCTTGGACGAAGTGGGAAGAGGTACATCTACCTTTGACGGTATGAGCATCGCCTGGTCAATAGTTGAATATATAAGCGAAAATATCGGAGCAAAGACTGTGTTTGCAACCCATTACCACGAGCTATCAAAGATAGAAGAAACCTATAAAAATGTTTCAAATTTAAATATAAAAGTTAAAAAAGATGGTGAAGAAATAATCTTTTTAAGAAAGATTGTGGAAGGTTGGACCGATAATTCCTATGGTATTGATGTTGCAAAGCTTGCAGGAATAGATGAAAAAGTTACAAAAAGGGCAGAAGAGATCCTAAAATCACTAGAAAAAACCAAAGATTTAAATGTAAAAGTGAAAAAAGACGTGGTTTTTGAAAAATCTCTATTCGACGTTAAAAGGGATAATTTTATAGACGACTTAAAGAAACTTGATCCAGATTCTCTAACTCCTAGGGAAGCTCTCGATTTGGTTTATGAAATAAAGAAAAAATCCGGTGAATTAAATGATTAATATTTTAGATGAATATACGGTTTCCAAGATTGCTGCAGGAGAAATAATAGAAAATCCAGCATCAATCGTAAAGGAACTGCTTGAAAATTCCATAGATGCGGGGGCGAAGAATATAACCGTAGAAGTTAAGGATGGCGCTGCAAACTATCTTAGAGTTTCAGACGATGGTTCTGGAATCGAAAAAGATGATTTGAAGTATGCCTTTCTTCGTCATGCCACATCAAAACTTAAAACTTCTGATGATCTATTTAACATTCATTCATTGGGATTTAGGGGAGAGGCACTTGCTTCCATTTCGAATGTTTCAAAGCTCACCTGTATTACTAAGACAAAATCAGATTTAACAGCTACTGTAGTTGAAGTTGAAAATGGAGAGATAAAAAGCGAAAAAAATATTGCATCCAACGAAGGGACTACATTTATAGTTAGAGATGTTTTCTACAACACTCCGGTTAGAAAAAAATATTTAAAAAGTGAGAATTTAGAGTTTTCATATATTTTTGATGTAGTTGAAAAACTATCTTTATCTAGATCAGATGTATCATTTACTTTAGTAAGAGACGGAAAAGTTGTAGTATCAAGCATCGCCAATGAAAATTTAAAAAATCATATCCATTCAGTTCTCGGTTCAGATATCACGAGAAACTTAGTAGAAATAGAACATGAGGAAGAAGGATACAAGATTAAAGGTTTCATCTCAAATAATATGCTCTACAGATCCACGAGAAATCATGAGTACCTATTCGTAAATGGAAGGTTTGTGAAGAATTTGGAAATCGCAAGGGCAATCGAAAAGAGCTACAAATCTCTAATTCCACTAAACAGATTTCCAGTGTACCTACTATATATTGAGATAGATCCAAAACTTGTGGATGTAAATATCCATCCTAAGAAACATGAAATTAAACTTTCCAGCGAAAATAGATTGATTGAAATCTTGGATATGCTTGTAAGAGAAAAATTATATAAGAACACATCCATCTTCAAAGTAAATTTTGAAGATAAAGAAGAAAAGAGTATATTCGAAGAGTTTGAAAGTTCAGATGATAATTCTAATGAAGGTTCAGAAGAAGATACCTGGTTCAATAGACCGATAGAGAAAACAAATTCATCAAATGAATTTATAAAGATAATCGACGGAATAGATTTTTCACATGAAGATGATTCTTTAGAAGTTGAGGATGAGAAAAGAGAAAAATGCACTGACTCTCTTACAAATAATATTACTAAATATGAAAATATATCCTTCAACGTGGCGGACAAATCAGATGAATATCTAGTAGAGAAACCACAAATTTTAAAAGATCTTTTAAATTCCATCTACAAGGGAAGTCTATTTAAGACATACCTAATTTTTGAATCCTATGAAGATAAATTCTACATTGTGGACCAACATGCAGCCCACGAGAGAATAAACTACGAAAAATTTAAAAGAGAATTTGAAGAAAAAAGCATCGAGAGACAAGTGCTTCTAAGTCCACTTTTAGTTGAGGTTACTTCAGAAGAAAGAAAGGTGCTTTTAGAAAATGTAGAAAATTTAAAGAATTTGGGATTTTATTTTGAAGAGTTCGGAGAAAAATCATTCCTACTTAGGGAAATTCCAATTATCTTTGGAAAACCTTCAGGACTTGGTTTTATCCATGAGCTTCTTTCTGACTCATATGACAATCTCTACAAAGTAGATCCATACAAAATCATGACCAAAGCATGTAAGGCATCTGTAAAGGCGGGAGATAGTCTAAGTATCGAAGAGATAAAAGAACTCATAAAACTTTTGTCAAACTGTGACAATCCGCTTACTTGTCCACATGGCAGACCGACCATATTAGAATTAAAGAAATATGATTTAGAAAGGCTGTTTTTAAGATGAAAGAGAATTTAATGATTATTCTTGGACCGACGGGAATAGGAAAGACTTCACTTTCAATAGAAATAGCTAAAAAATATAACGGTGAAATAATTGGTGCAGATTCCATGCAAATCTATAAGGGATTTGACATAGGAACAGGAAAAGTTACAGAAGAAGAGATGGAAGGGATACCTCACCATCTAATAGATTTTCTAGACCCAAGAGCCGAGTTCTCTGTGGAGGAGTTTAGAAATCTTGCAAAAAAAAAGATAAGCGAAATAAATAAAAGAGGCAAGCTTCCAATAATGGTAGGAGGTACAGGTCTCTATATAAACTCCATCGTCTATGATTTTTCAATGCAAAAGATAGAAAAAGACGAGGAATATAGAAAGTATTTGGATACTTATATCGGTGAACATGGTCTGGAAAGTCTGTACGCGAAAATGGTGGAGCTGGACCCAAAACTTGAAGACAATATCCATCCAAACAATCGTCATAGAATCATAAGAGCCATGGAAATTCTAAACTCTGGAGAAAAAAAAGAGACGGAATACTTTAGAAGAGAAAATACTGATTACAATCTCTATATGTTAGGACTTAATACGGACCGGGAAGTTCTCTACGACAGAATAAATAGAAGAGTTGACATGATGATGGAAGAAGGATTTTTAGATGAAGTCAAAAGTCTCTATGAAAAGGGAATTGACGAACACTTCCAATCCATGAAGGCAATAGGATATAGAGAGATGCTTATGTACCTTGAAGGAAAAATGGATCTTGAATTTGCGGTAGATAAGATGAAACAATTTTCGAGAAACTATGCAAAAAGGCAGTTAACTTGGTTTAGAAGAGATAGTAGAATTAGATGGTTCGATCCATTAAATGAAGATAGAAAGGAAATTTTCGAAGAAATTGAAAGAAAGTTTTTTTAATTTAATAAATGAAAGTTACGGAGTTAGTAGAGAAATCTATGACTTCGTTCAAGATAGAGAAGCTGAAGTATTTAAGGAAATGGAATATTTAAAAGAGATAAAAGAATATAACCAACTAAAAATACTTAAAGCGATGCAAAACAATAATCTTGCTGCTACAGATTTTAACTGGACAACAGGATATGGATATGGAGATATAGGAAGAGATAAGGTCGAAGCCATCTACAAAGATGTATTTAAGGCACAGTCCACATTGGTAAGACCAAATATTGTAAGTGGAACTCATGCGATTTCACTGGCCCTACTATCAAATTTAAAAGCAGAAGATCATCTACTATACATCACTGGAAAGCCTTACGATACACTTCTAAAAGTAATAGGAGTTACAGGAGAAGAACCGGGATCTATGAAGGATATGGGAATCGAATTTTCCTATGCTGAACTTGAAAATGGAGTGGTAAGCTTCGAAAACGTCAAGGAAAAGTTCCAAGACAACACAAAGATTGTAGCTATCCAAAGATCTACTGGATACTCTGACAGAAGAGCGCTAACTATTCATGAAATAGAAGACGCAATAAATATAGTAAGAAAGATAAATAAAGATGTAATTATATTTATAGATAACTGCTACGGAGAGTTCACAGATTACAAAGAACCTCTTGAAGTTGGAGCAGATTTAATGGCGGGCTCACTAATAAAAAATCCTGGAGGAGGACTTGCTTTTTCTGGAGGATATGTGGCAGGAAGAGAAGATTTGGTAGAAAGATGTGCCAACAGACTTACAGCGCCGGGAATAGGTAGAGAATGCGGTCTAACCTTTGGGATGACAAGGCAGATCCTTCAAGGATTATTTATAGCTCCAAAGGTAGTTTACGATGCACTACTAGGTGCCAATTTAGTATCAAAATGTTTTGAAAATATGGGTTTTAATTCTATTCCAAAATCTACAGATAAACGTTCAGACATAGTTACTGCAATAGAACTAAAAGATAGAAGGCTCGTAGAAATATTTTGTGAAGCAGTGCAGGATTCAAGTCCTGTTGACTCACAGTTCACACCAGTTGCTTGGGATATGCCAGGGTATGAAGATCAGGTAATCATGGCGGCAGGTGACTTTATAGAAGGCTCATCCATTGAATTAAGTGCGGATGGACCTATGAGAGAGCCTTACTATGTGTACTTTCAAGGTGGACTAACCTATGACCATGTGAAGATTGCAGTTTTAAATATTTTAAATAAGATTAGAGAAAGTGGAGAGTTTGATTATGAATTTTGAAGAAGTAATTAAAAGTAGGTACTCCCTTAGGCAGTTTGATGAAACTAGGGAAGTAGAATACGGTGTACTTAAAGAAATTTTAGATATGGCGATAAACGCTCCATCTGCATGTAACTCCATGCCATATAAAATAACTGTAGCTACAAAGGAAAAAGCAAAACTCATAGCTAGTCAAAGAAAGATGGGCATGAATAAATTTGCAGAGAAAGCAAAAGTAATATTTGTAATCGAAGAAGATAACTACAATTTAACTGCAAAGGTTGGAAATAAAATAACAGATATAGATTTTAGATCCATAGATATCGGAATAATGACACAAAACATCTGTCTTGCTGCAAAGTCAAAAGGACTTGGGACTTGTATATTAGGAATGTTTGATGAGAAGAGTATACAGGAAATAATAGGAACAAAATCTCCAATTAGACTTTTAATTGCAATGGGATATCCAGAAAAAGATAGAGAACCAGCTAAGAAGAAATCAGTTGAGGAAGTATTTAAAATAATATGATTAATATAATTGGTTTAGGAGCAGGATCCTACGAAGAGCTGACTTTAGAAGCTTGTAGAATTTTAAAAAATGGAAACAGAAATTTCACAAGAACAAAGGAAACAGAAGCGATAAAATATTTTGAAATGGAAAATATTCCATACATTTCATTTGATGACTATTACGAAAATGCAGAGAGTTTTGATGAAGTTTATAAGAGAATAGTAGACACACTTTTAGAAGAAGAAAAATCAGGAGATATAAATTATTCTGTGCCAGGACATCCACTTGTTGCGGAAAGAACTGTGAGAATGCTCATAGAATCTGGAGTAGAGTATAGGATAATAAGCGGACTTAGCTTTATAGAACCGACCTTAAATATTGTAAAAAAAGATATCTCAGAAGGATTTATTCTATTAGATGCTCTAGAAATAAATGATTTAATGATAGATCCAAAGAAACATGTAATAATAACCCAGGTCTATAACGAAAGAATTCTATCAGATATGAAACTGTTGCTTTCATCAATTTATGGAGATGAATATGAAGTTTACCTAGTAGTGGATGCTGGGCTTAAAAGTGAAAGTGGAAAGAAGTTAAAGATAGAAGATTTGGACAGAGGTCACTTTGTAAATCATAGGACATGTCTATTTATTCCAAAATCAGATATAAAAACTCTTCTAGATTTGGAAAATAATTTAGAAGAAGTAGAAGTTTATGAAAGTCTAGAAGAAATTTCCGACGAATTTATGACCATTTGGAACAAGATTCGGGTGGGAAATAGGTATGGTTATTGGGAATCTCAAAAAAATAGCCATTTATTATAGTTTTTCGCATAAAACTATTGGAAAAATAGAGAAACTATTGTATAATTACAGATATACAGATGATTATCATCAATTTAAAAAAATTGAAATTTTCATTAATTAGGAGGATGTAATGAATAAAGCAGAATTAATTGCAAATATTGCAGAAAAAAGTAATTTAACAAAAAAAGATGCAGAAATGGCTCTTAACGGTTTCCTTACAACTGTTCAAGATGCACTTGCAAGCGGAGAAAAAGTACAACTTGTAGGATTTGGAACTTTCGAAGTTAGAGAAAGAAAAGCAAGAGAAGGAAGAAACCCAAGAAATCCTGAAGAAGTTATTAAAATTCCTGCTTCAAAAGCACCTGTATTCAGATCAGGAAAAGCACTTAAAGAAGCTGTTAATAAATAAGTTTTTTAGCTGTATCAGTGATACAGCTATTTTAATGGCTTACTTACAAGCAATTAGCTTGCGAAACAAAAGAAATTTTGTTATAATATCTTAATGGAGAATAGGAGGTAGGAAACATGAAACAAGGAATTCACCCAGAATATAAAGAAGCAACTGTAACCTGCGCTTGTGGAAATACCTTTAAAACTGGTTCTGTAAAAGAAGATTTAAAGGTTGAAGTTTGTTCAGAATGTCACCCATTCTACACTGGAAAACAAAAGTTTACTGACCACGGCGGACGTATTGAAAAATTCAACAAGAAATTCGGAAGAAAATAAGTTTAAGGGGAGGTTTTTTAACTTCCCTTTTTTAAATTATGAAATTAAAAGATATACAGAAAATGTTGGTAGATGGTTTAGAAAACATAGAGTTCACAGATCCATTTATAGAATCTAGAAGGATTTTAATGGAAGTGCTAGATGTTTCTATGACCTACTTAATATTAAATGAAGAACAAGAATTAAATAGAGAAAAAGAAGAAGAGATCATAGATATTTTAAATAGAAGAAAGAATGGAGAACCACTACAGTATATACTAGGACACAGTGAATTTTATGGTTTAGACATTATTTTAAAGGGCAAGGTTCTGATACCAAGACCAGATACTGAAGTATCCGTTGAAAATATTCTAAAAAGACTAAAATCTGGTGATAGATTTTTAGAATTAGGAGTAGGATCTGGCGCTGTAGTATGCAGCGTTGCAAAGAATAAAGAAGATGCTAAATGTTTTGGGGTAGATATTTCAGAAGATTCTCTAGAGTGTACTAGGCTAAATATAGAAAACTTAAACTTAAAAAATGTAGAAGTTAAATATTCAGATTTATTTGAAAATGTAGAAGGAAAATACGATATAATCTATTCAAACCCTCCATATATAAAGTCTGAGGAGATTGAAAATTTGCAGATTGAAATCACAGAACACGAACCAAGGCTTGCACTAGATGGCGGAGAAGATGGACTCGATTTTTATAAAAAGATTATTTCAGAGTATAGAGATTATTTGAATGAAGGCGGATATTTAATATTTGAAATAGGCCATGATCAAGGAGAATTCTTTGAAAAATTAGGGGCTGAAATCATAAAAGATTTAAATGGACTTCCAAGAGTAGTAATAATGAGGTGATAAAATGTTTGAGAATATACAAGTGTTTGAAGATCGCTATGTAGAACTTGAAAAAGACTTAATGAATGTAGAAGTAATAAATAACTCTGCACTATACCAAAAAACGGCAATAGAACACGCAGAACTAGAGCCTGTGGTACACAAATATAGAGAATATAAAAAGCTAGAAGAAGATTTAAATGGAAACAAAGAACTTCTCACAGAAGATCTTGACGAAGACATGCTTCAACTGGTAAAAGATGATATAAAAAACATAGAACAAGAATTAGAAAAAGTAACTGAAGAATTAAAGAAACTTTTAGTTCCAAAAGATCCTAATGATAACAAAAACGTAATCGTTGAAATTAGAGCAGGTGCTGGTGGGGATGAAGCAGCACTATTTGCGGGAGTGCTTCTAAGACAGTACCTAATGTATGCAGAAAAATGTGGATTTAAAACAGAAATCATGAGTACCAATGAAATTGGAATTGGCGGTTACAAAGAAGTGGTATTTATGATAGAAGGAAAGGGAGCCTACTCTAAATTAAAATACGAATCAGGAGTGCATAGAGTTCAACGGGTACCTGAAACAGAAAGTTCTGGTAGAATCCATACAAGTACTGCAACGGTTGCAGTGCTACCAGAAGCAGAAGACGTAGAGATTGAAATAGATCCATCTGATATCAGAGTCGATGTATTCAGATCCTCTGGAAATGGTGGACAATCTGTAAACACAACAGACTCAGCGGTTAGAATCACTCACTTGCCAACAGGTATTGTAATTTCTTGCCAAGATGAAAAGTCACAGCTTAAAAATAAAGAAAAAGCTATGAAAATACTAAAGACAAAACTATATGATTTAGAACTTCAAAAACAAGCTCAAGAGCTTAGTGCTGAGAAGAGAAGTCAAATTGGTAGTGGAGATAGATCAGAAAGAATAAGGACATATAACTATCCACAAGGTAGGGTTACAGATCATAGAATTGGGCTAACATCCCATAGAATAGATGCAATTAACAATGGTGATTTAGACGAAATAATAGATGCCCTAACTCAGTACTACGAAGCTAAAAAGATTGAAAATATGGACTGAAATTCAGTTTTGATAAGCCCATTATTAC
>CAMYEJ010000031.1 GCA_947254665.1 uncultured Peptoniphilus sp. | reverse complement strand
AAAACTGACCTCCTTAAGTTGGTTTGTTAGTCCAACTTTTGGGGGTCAGTTCACAAGGGATTTGTGTGTTTAAATTTAGTTTTATAATTAATTCATTATAGCTTCCCAATATGTTCCTTTCCATTCAAATTGTCCATTAGTATTATATACTTTCCCTGTTAATGGGTCTTTTACTGACATTGGTCTATCCCCAGGTTTTACTACTTTTTCCCAAGGTATCTCATCCCTATTTTCGTTAATTACTGGTGGTCGAGTTGCTCCTGCTGTTCTTAATTTTATCCATTCATAGTCAAAGTGACCCTCACCTGTTTTAGGGTCTATTGAATAAGGTTGTCCACCCATTGACATTTTATTATCTCCACCAGGAAGTCCCTCTTGTCCAAATAATGAATACCAAGAATTATCTGCTAAATCTCCCTCTTTAAAAGGTGTGCCATCTTTTTTGATAAATCCAGAATAGATATCTACGCCTTGTCCTGCTCCAAGTACTCCTGCCATTCCTATTTTTAGTGTTACTCTTGTTCCATCAGCTTTAATGATTACATCGCCTTCTTGTGGTTGTCTTACATATTTTCTTTTCATTTTTTCACGCCATACCATTGGTTTTGATGGGTCTGTTAATTGTAGTCCTTGTTCATCTACTGTTGACTTCTTAGCTTCTTGCGTTGTTCCACCTAAACCTTTTATAATAATTGCTGTTTCTGCACGAGTTAGTGATTTAGCACCATTGAAGTTTTGTTTTTCATCGCCTTTTATTAGTCCAGCATTTACTACATTTGCTACAAAATCTTTGTATTCGTTTGGGATATTATTAAAGTCTTTTATTGTTGTTGGCTCCGCTTTATTTAGCTTTTGATTCTTTAACTTTTCTAATCCTAGTGATAGGTATTTTGCCATTTCATTTCTTGAGATTTCAGCATTTGGATTTGCAATTCTTTCTGTTATTACACCCTTACTTTTTAGTTCGTTAAGAGTTGGATTGTACCATTCTCTTGGATTTTTATTGTCTGGCGCTTGTTTAACGCCGAGTGTATTGTTTAGAAGTGTTAAGAACTCTGCATAACTTACTTTTCTACTTGGTTTAAATGTGTTGTCTTGATATCCATTTATTATTCCAGCATCTGTTAATTCTGATACAGCTTCATAAAACCAGTCGCCTTTTTTAACATCGGTAAAATCCTTTGCAAAAATATTTGTCGGCGATAATAATATAGCTGTTAATGTTACTATTGTTATTAGTTTTTTCCTCATTTGTTATCCTCCTTCGTATTTGTCTTTATTCTTAATTAAATTATACATTAATTCTAAATTTAATAGAACTATTAAGAAGTAGAATAATTCCATTAACTTAGATAAAAACTGGCATAAAAAAAGCACCTTAAAGGTGCTAATTTTTGGTGAACACGAGAGGAGTCGAACCTCCGGCCTAGGCTTTAGGAGAGCCTCGCTCTATCCTGCTGAGCTACGTGTCCGTGTCTATTTATTATACCAAAATATTTAAAAATTTTCACTTTTTCTGTGAGAAAATTTAAATTGCAATTCTTTGGGTATATAAAGTATAAGGAGGAATAGAAATGATTTGGAGTATAGTAGTAGGCGGAATAGCCGGCTGGATTGCAAGTATCATAACTGGAAGAAACGCAAACATGGGAATATTTAAAAATGTCATCGTAGGTATCATAGGTGGATCCATCGGAAGATACGTACTAGGTATGTTTAATATTATCCAAGGCGAAGGTACCAAAGCATCACTTGCAGTAGGCGTGTTCGGCGCAGTAATTCTACTAGGAATAGTAAACGCAATTACAGGAAAAAAATAAATATAATTTATTTGTAATTAAATTAAGAGAGACTTTTGGTCTCTCTTTTTTATTTATTACTTAATCGCCTAAGCCTATTATGTCATCGCCGTTTTTCTCTGCATAGTCTAGTACTTTCATAAGTTTACCGATGTATTTTCTTATTTTTGCCATGGATAGATTATATTTTTCTATTATTTTATTTTCTAAATTCTCATTTTCTTCTAAAAATCTAGTGAGTGATTCTAAAAACTCTTTTATAAATTTAATTTCTCTATTATCTATCTTAGATATTCCATATGGATTTAATTTCAAATAGTTTTCATAAAATTTTAATTCATTTCTATAATAGAAAATAAAATCCTGTAGTCTTTTTGGCTCTTCCACATAGGCTTCTTTGTTTTTGAGCTTTATAAGTTTTTCGTAGGCGTCTTCTCTATCTTTTGCAGAAACTATTATAAGCGCCATTATAGTTCTCTTTTTACTTGGCCGTAGGTTTTAAACCCTTCTAGCACTTCGTCCATTTCTTCTTTGCTTAGGACTACTGGCTCTCCCACGCTCATGGCTGTCACTTGAATTTCTGCCACATATTCCATTCCCTTTGCAAGTCCATAGGCAGATTTTAAATTCTTGCCACAGACAACTATTCCATGGTTTGCAAGAAGGACTGCGTTACTTTCCTTTGCTGATTCTACTGCTACTTTTGCAAGTTCTTCTGTGCCGTACCTTCTGTATGGAGCGCAAGGAACTTCGTTTGTTCCTGCATCCGCTATGACATAGTGGACTGCCTTTATCGGCATCCTAAGTGTTGCTAATGTTGTACAAAATTTTGAATGGGTGTGTACAACTGCTCTAGCTTCCGGTTTATTTTTATAAAATAGTGTATGAAGATGCCATTCGCTAGATGGTTTTCTCGTGCCTTCTATAATATTTCCCTCAAGATCCATGACAACTATATCTTCCGGTTTCGTGTCGAAGTATCCGATTCCAGATGGCGTTATAAGCACAACTCCTTCTTCCTTTAAATAGATTGAAAGGTTGCCGCTGGTGCCTGAGGATAGTCCTTCAGAAGACATCTTCTTACCATATTCAACTAATTCTTTCTTCTCTTCTAAATACATCTTAACCTCTAATAAAATTTTCCGTCGCTATCTTTGAAATAATTTTTAAGTTCTGCTGGGCTAAAGATTCCCTTGTCTGTTACCACTCCCTTTACAAGTTCATAAGGAGTTTTGTCAAATGATGGGTAGTAACCCTTCACACCTTTTTGAGTCTGTTTTACTCCTCCAAGTAGAAGTGATTCCTCTGGGTTTCTCATTTCAATCTTAACATCGTCTAGAGTCTTCTTTCCTAAATCTGGTATTCCTGTCACATAGTATGGAACGCCAAAGTGTTTACAAAGTAGAGCAATCTGTAATGTGCCCACCTTGTTTACCACAGATCCATCTTCTGTGATTGTGTCCGCTGCAGAACTAAATACGTCCACCATATTTTTGGAAAGTATCTCTCCAATCATATTGTCTGTTACCACTGTGGTGTCGAATCCTTCTTCTGCAAAACATGATGCGGTAAGTCTCGCCCCTTGAAGGAATGGTCTAGTCTCAGGGCAGATTACTTTGAACATTTTATTTTCTCTCTTTGCAGCTCTTATAACTGTTCCGATTATGGTTTCTCCATAACATTGGGTTAAGAGTGTTCCACCTTCCGGAATGAGTTCTAGAAGACTATCTCCCACCTTTTGCATAGTGGTATACCTTCTGTTAAGAGAGTTCACCGTATCTTCCACGATTAATTCTATCGGATCTTCTCCTTTTTCTATTGCATCTTTTGCAATTTCTAAACATCTTGAAGTTATGATTCCATACCTTGATGCGGTGGTGATTCTCGCGTTGCGAAGCGCGTTTTCTGCTTCTTCCAAGAATTTAATTCTTTCACTTTTTTCTAAATTTCTTGATTCATATGCTGCAAGTGCCATACCCATGCCAACTGCTGTATATGGTCCCGCACTTTGAGTTACAAGATTTTGAATAGCAAGGACTACTTCTTTATAGGTCTTGCAACTTACAAATTTAACTTCTCTTGGATACACTCTTCTATCCAAGATTCTAACCTGACCATCTTCGTACCAGGCTACATTTTCATATCTTAGTAGGAATGGCATTCCTTTATCTTCTCTAATCATATTTCTCCTTATTTCGCTTTCTTTCTCATTCTATTACCAAATATTGCAAGGGCGATTATGGTTGCTGTATATGGTATCGCCATGGTTAATTGACTTGGCACCACGTTTTGTATTGCAACTCCAAAGGCTTGACACGCTCCAAAGAAGAGACTTGATATTATACAAAATATCGGATGATTTCTCGCCATTGATGCAGCTGCCATTGCAATGAATCCTCTACCTGCGGTCATGTTTTCTGTAAAAAGTGTAACTTGACCTAGACTTAGTGCAACTCCTCCAAGACCACAGAGAGCTCCAGAGATTATTACGGTAATCATCTGAGTTCTAAGTGAATTTATACCGAGAGAGTTGGCTGCATTTATGTTTATCCCAACTGATAGAGTTCTAAATCCTCTAACTGTTTTGTAAAGGAAAACATATATTAAAAATGCAGTGAAGTAAGATAGATAATCCAAAATTGTTAAATTTTCAAAAACTCTTCCTACAAAAGGAATATCTTTTATAATTGGAAGATTAATCTTCGTTAGTGAGATTAATTCAGGAGAGGAGAAACTTCCCTTTACTCCTAAAATAATATATAGAAATATTGCAGTAAGTCCACCTACTAGAAGGTTAATTGAAGTACCTATTACCATGTCCGCAGCCTTGTACTTAACTTGTAAAAATGCAACGATTGTGCCGATGATACTTCCTGCAAGCATCCCTGCAAGGATTGAAAGGATGACACTATGGAAGAAATAATTTACAACTATGGCTACAAATGATGCGATGAGCATCTGACCTTCTAAGGCGATGTTAAATACTCCAACCTTTGAACAGATTCCTGAACCTAGCGCAGCAAATAGTACTGGCGTTGCAGATCTTAAGGTTGAGTTTATTATACTTGCCAAATAATTCATATCCATTACTTATCATCTCCTTCCACCGCTTCTACGTTTGATTTTATTTTTTTTCTCTTAATAATATGTTTGTAAGTTATCTTAACTGAAACGAATAATGTGATTGCAGATTGAATAATCGTTGAAAGCTGAAGTGGAATATCTGCAGATCTTTGAATAGCTTGACCTCCAACTTGTAGACCTGATAGAAATATAGAGGACACAAAGATTCCAACCGGATGTAAATTTGCAATAAGTGCCGCCATAAGTCCAGTCCATGCGTAGGAAGTAGAAGTAAACATTCCGCTCATGTACCTGTATTTTACTCCAAATATTTCACAGATTCCTGCAAGTGCAGCTATCGCACCTGATAATCCCATAGTTATGAGCATGACCTTTTTTTCGTTAACTCCGCCGTACTTTGCAAAATTCTTGTTAAATCCTGTCATCTTAGATTCGTATCCAAAGGTGGTCTTGTTGGATATAAATATTAAAAATATCATACATAGAACAGCAATTATAAATCCTATGTTGAATGTAGAAGTTTTAAAAAATCTTAAAAATTTAAGTCCATCTCCTATGGCTTCCGTTTGAATTGAAAATCCATCTCCAGAGGTTGCCCTTAGTGGAAATGTTACGAAGTAGGATACCACATTGTCAGCGATATAGTTCATCATGAGAGTACAAATGACGATGGTTACGTCGAATTTCATATTTAATACCGCTGCAATAGTTGCATAGAGTGCTCCTGCAATTAGTCCAACTATTATTGCAAGGACTAAAATAAGTTTAGGTGGTCCAGGCACAAGAAGTGCAACTACTAGTGCAGAGAACCCTCCCACTATCATCTGTCCTTCCACACCGATATTTATATATCCTGCCCTCCATGCCATCGCCGTTGCAAATGCACAGATGGCGATAGGAGTTGCTCTCGTTAATGTCTGTAAAAAATAATAGGATGAGAAGAATGATTTGCTAAACATCTCTTGATAAACCTGTGCAGGATCTGCACCTGATATTAAGATTACGATGGTTCCCACCAAAAGTCCAAAAAGCACTGCGATTGCAGTCTGCCCAAGGGAGGCTAGCATAGCTCTTCTTTTGTAATTAATTTTTTTCAACAATCTTTCCTCCCATCATAAGTAGACCGATTTTTTCAGAGTCTGCTTCTTCTCTTGTAAATTCCCCATTGAATCTTCCATCATAAATTGTGTAGATTCTATCTGAAAGTTTAAGTATTTCCGTAAGTTCAGAAGAAATAAGTAAAATGGCATCACCCTTTTCTCTCTTCTCTAAAAGTTTGTTGTGAATCTCTTCCATGGCTCCTATGTCCACACCTCTAGTTGGTTCTGCTGCGATTAAAAATTTTGAATTCTGTTCCAGTTCTCTTCCGACGATTAACTTTTGAATGTTTCCTCCAGAGAGTTGTCCCGCCTTTTGATCTAGAGATCCATACCTAATATCATATTTTTTTAGCACCTCTAGGGTAAATTTATCGATTTCTTTGCCCTTTAGGATTCCTTTATTAGAAAATCTTTCCTTGTTATGATGGTGCATAATCGTAGTCTCTCTTAGGTCCGCTTCCTTCGCACAGCCCCAAAGATATCTGTCCTCTGGCACCACTGCAAGGCCGGCATCTCTTATCTCTTCCACAGATTTATTTTGAACTTCTTTTCCTTCGATAGAAATTTTTCCAGAATCTACATTTTGAAGTCCCGTTAAAACTTCTATGATTTCAGATTGACCATTACCTGAGACTCCTGCTATGCCCACGATTTCTCCGCCATAGATCTTCATGGAAAGATCCTTTAAAAGTTCCTCGCCATTGTTATTTAAATTTACATTTTCTACGTCTAAAACCACATGATCCTTCTTCGTGTCGCAGATAGTATTTTCAGTAAGTTTTTTTCCAACCATTAGGTAAGAAATTTCTTCGATGGAAGTGTCCTCTTTGTTAAATGTAGCTATGTGTTTACCCTTCTTCATTATGAATATTCTATCTGAAACAGCCATAACTTCGTTTAGTTTGTGGGTTATAAGTATGATGCTCTTGCCAACTTTTGAAAGTTCTTTTATGGTTATCAAAAGTTCGTCAACTTCTTGAGGTGTTAGCACTGCAGAAGGTTCGTCGAAGATTATTATCTCTGCGTTTTGGTATAGCACCTTTAGGATTTCTATTCTCTGTTGAATCCCAACTGGACAGTCTTCTACTTTTTGATCTGGATTTATCTTAAGCCCATACTTTTTAGATAGTTCTACTACATCTTCTCTTGCCTTTTGTCTATCGAAAAACATTCCTTTTTTAGGTTCTTCTCCAAAAACTATATTTTCAAAAACTTTGAATGGATTAAATAGCATAAAGTGTTGCTGAACCATTCCAATTCTGTGTTTGATTGCATCCCTTGGGCTCTTTATATTTACTTCTTCGCCTCTTAGTAAGATTTGACCGCTGTCCTTTGATTCTATTCCATAGAGGATTTTCATAATGGTGGATTTGCCGGCGCCGTTTTCGCCAACTATGGACAGGATCTCTCCTTCATTTAGATTAAGACTTATATCATCATTAGCAAGCACATTGTCATATGACTTGCTGATGTTTTTCATTTCAAGTAACATATTTCTCCTTTATAAAAAAATGTTGAAGGCATAGCCTCCAACATTTAAATTTTACTTATAATCTTCTTCTTTTGGCAATGTTTTAAGGTCTAACTCTCCTGATTTAATTTTTTCTGCTGCTTCTTTTAACTTTGCAATATCTTCATCAGTAAGTCTGTCACTTCTTGGGTTTTTGCTTTCGTGAGTTACATAAACTGCACCGATAGTTCCTTCTTCAAGTCCCCATTCTTCGTTGTCAGATTTCCAGTTATCACCTTGTTCCATAAATTGTTTAACTAGATATTGAACAGTTGCATAAGAGTCTTTGATTTGAGATGAAACGATGTACTTGTTGTCTGGGTTTGTTAAGTCGATATCTTGTCCAGAAGTGTAGAATCCTTTTTCAAGTGCTGCTTCGAATACACCTTTGTCTCCACCAGCTGCTGCTGCGTTTATGAATCTTGCGCCTTGTTCATATTGTTGGATTGCAAATTCTTTTGCCTTTGCAGGTTCATTGAATGATCCTGTGTAGTTGAATACGAATTTTGAATCAGGTTTGATTGATTTTGCACCTTCCATGAATCCGTATCTCCATTTCCAAGATCCAACTCCTTGGTTAACGTGTACTCCACCGAAGAATTGTTCATCAGGTTCTGTTACCATTGCAGCGATCATACCGATTAGGTAAGCACCTTCTTGTTCTCTAAATGAAATACATTTTACATTTTCAGCTTCAACTTCTGAGTCGATTAGTGCATATTTAGCTCCGTCTGGGAATTCTGAAGCAATTTTGTTTATAGCTTCTCCTGATGGCCAACCTCCACCGATGATAAGGTCAACTTTTTCTTCAACTAGAGCTCTTGTGTTTTCTTCAAAAGCTGCTGCGTCAGCACATTCAACTACGATTGGTTCGAATCCTAGTTCTTCAGCTGCGTCTTTTAGACCAGCGATCATGTTAAGTACGAATACTTGAGTTCCTGCAGGGTCAGTTACCAAAGCAATTTTCTTCTTAGCTTCTCCTGATTCTGCCTTTCCTGCATTTGCATTTGCCTTTGCCTTTTCATTACCAGTCTTGTTTCCACAAGCTGTAATGGTTGTAGCTAGCATAAGTACAGCTAACAATAGTGCGATTTTTCTCTTCATAAAATCCTCCATTTTAAATTTGTTTTAATATATTTTTCAACAAAACTCTGAATTTCTTTTCAGATCTTTCAGCAGTTTCGTCTACTTCCTCGGTTGTTAGTGGAACATCAAGTATTCCAGCTGCCATATTGCTCATAAGCGAAAGCCCTAGCACCTTCATGCCACAATGAGCAGCTACTATTGCTTCGGTAACGGTGGACATGCCCACTGCATCTCCTCCCAAAGCTCTTATGGCTCTTATCTCTGCAGGAGTTTCAAACTGTGGTCCCGGCATGTAGAAGTAAACCCCTTCTTTTATATCTATTTCAGAAATCTTCGCAGCTTTCTTAGCTATTTCAATATATTCTTTGTCATATGTATTTGACATATCGAAAAATCTTGGACCAAACTCAGGAATATTCTTTCCTCTTACAGGGCTTGCGCCGTTTAATTTTATTTGGTCTTCTATAATCATAATATCTCCGGCAACGAAGCTTTCATTTACTGCTCCTGCTGCATTGGTAAGGATAACCATCTTACATCCTAGTAGGTGCATAACCCTCATCGGTATCGTAAGTTCTTCGAAATCATATCCTTCGTAATAATGAAATCTCCCGGACATGCACACGACTTTCTTGCCACTTAGATCTCCCAGGATAAGTTTGCCCGCGTGAGAATCCACAGTCGCATCCAAAAAATTAGGTATATCTTTGTAATCTATTATGATCTTATTTTCTATTTCTTCTGATAAATTTCCAAGACAAGAACCCAAGACAATAGCTATCTCAGGAACAAAATCTATTTTAGAAAGAATGTAGTCTGCACTTTTTTTATAAAACTCAAAGTCTAGCTTACTATTCAAATTCATCCTCCAAATTTTATTTGAATATTCTCTAGTATTTTCATTACAAATTTCGACTCGTAGCAAGTCTTAATACTAGTGTAAAATATGTGTAACACTAATGTAATTATATCATTTAGATTTCACTACTTCAACAAATTACATCAAATCCGATGACATTTTATTATTGCAAGAAAATTAAAAAAACCGGAGATAACTCCGGCAATTTAAATAAGTTCGTCGAGGCTTGCTCTAAGTCCTCGCATCATCTTTAAATATTTTTTTATTTCAACTTTCATCTTAGCTACATAATCTTCATCTCTTATGGATTTAATATTTTGTCCCATGTTTTCAATTGAGCCAAAGATTGCAATCTCAACTTGTTTTAGTCCAACGAGCACATCTCCTATCGCAGTTTGATTTCCAATTTCATAAAGTCTCATGCCTATTGGAATAAGTCTTGCGATGGTCTTAAGCGCTTGGTGAGGCGCGTCTGTAGCTAGTTTATATCCTCTTTCTATTACTTCAGAGCGGGCTATTATTTCTTCTTCTGTGGATCTTTTCATCCTAAATCCCTTGGCAACTTCTGTGAAAGCCTCTGCATCTTTTTGAGGTGCATCCATTAGTGTTTCTTTTATCTCCAAGAGTTCGTCCCTGATCTTTATGGCTTCGTCTCTTACTTCTAAATAGTTTTTATTTTCTATGGTTAAATTTACCACCATAAGTAGAAGTGATGCTCCTAGTATAGCATTTACTCCCACCACTGCTCCTCCTCCTGGAGCAGGGCTATTTGAGGATAAATCTTCTATAAAATCTGTAAAATCTCTGTTGAGCATTAGAATAGTCCTACTATATTTCCATCGCTATCGATGTCCATCTTAAGTGCTGCTGGCACTTTTGCAAGTCCTGGCATGGTCATAATATCTCCTGTGAGTGCTACAACAAATCCTGCCCCGTTAGATAGATTTAAATCTCTTACTGTTATTTCAAAATCTTCTGGAGCATTTAGTGCTTTCGGATTGTCTGAGAAGGAATATTGAGTCTTGGCGATACATACTGGGAGGTCTTCAAATCCATGTTCCTTCATGTATTTTAGTTTTCTCTTAGCTTCTGCTGTGAAGTTAACGCCCTTTGCTCTGTAGATTTCCTTTGCAATTTTTTCTATCTTTTCTTCGATTGAAAGTTCTAGAGGGTATATAGGTTTGAAATCAGATTTGTTCTTGTCAATGGTTTCTACAACTACCTTTGCAAGGTCTGTAGTGCCAACGCTTCCCTTTTCAAATCCTCTACATTCAGTAGCTTCTACTCCCACTTCGTTAACCATTTCTTTTAAAAGTTCGATTTCTTTTTCTGTGTCGTCTTTAAAAACATTAATAGCAACTGTAACTGGTACGCCGAACTTTTGCATATTTTCGATATGTCTTTTCGCATTTGCAAAGCCAACTTTAAGTGCGTCAAGATTTTCTTCTGAAAGGTGATCTTTTTCAACTCCGCCATGCATCTTTAGAGCTCTTATGGTTACGACTACCACGGTTAAATCAGGTTTAAGTCCTGAAAGTCTCATCTTGATGTCCATGAATTTTTCCGCTCCGAGGTCGGAACCGAATCCAGCTTCTGTAACTACATAGTCGCCGATGGAAAGAGCCATCTTTGTAGCAAGCACTGAATTACATCCGTGGGCGATATTTGCAAATGGTCCGCCATGGATGATTGCAGGATTATTTTCAAGAGTTTGAACAAGGTTTGGTTTTATAGCATCTTTTAAGACTACAGCCATGGCACCTTCTGCACCTAAATCTCTAACATATAGAGGTTCTTTGTCCATATTATCTGCGAAAACAATATTTCCAAGTCTTTCCTTTAAATCCATTAGAGAATTTGCAAGGCATAGTGCCGCCATAACTTCTGATGCAACTGTGATCATGAAGTGGTCTTCTCTTGGATAACCCATATTTCTTCCGCCCAACCCCACTACAATATTCCTAAGGGCTCTGTCGTTTATGTCCATTACTCTTCTAACTTTTACTTCTCTTTCATCAATCCTAAGTTCGTTGCCCTTTTCGATATGGTTGTCGATGAGAGCCATAAGTAAATTATTTGCAGTTGTAATTGCGTGTAAATCTCCAGTGAAGTGAAGATTTATATCTTCCATTGGAATTACTTGTGCATATCCACCGCCGCAAGCTCCACCTTTAATTCCAAAAACTGGTCCTAGAGATGGTTCGCGAAGTGCAGCAACTGTAAATTTACCGATTCTATTTAGTCCATCTGTAAGTCCTATGGTTACCGTTGACTTTCCTTCTCCTGCTGGGGTTGGAGTAATCGCCGTTACCAAAATAAGTTTAGAATCTTTTTTTTCTTTAATCGCCTTCGGGTCTATCTTCGCCTTGTACTTTCCATACGCTTCCACATAATCCATATCTACACCGAGTTTTTTAGCTATTTCTTCTATCGGTAAGATATGTGCTTCCTTCGAAATCTCAAAATCTGTTTTCATTTCCCCCTCCTTACTTAAATTATAGTAGACTTGTAGTTTATCTTCAAGAAATGAAAATTTTAAAAGTGTACTATTTGTTTAAAATAAAATTTTATTATTTAAATTTTTGCAAACAAAAACCGGAGCATTGTACTCCGGCTAAATTATAAATTTTTAATTTCTTCTGGTACTTCATCCCATGAACGTTCTGTTTTTTCTGATGG
>CAMYEJ010000030.1 GCA_947254665.1 uncultured Peptoniphilus sp. | reverse complement strand
ATTCTAAAGAAAGTATAAAGTGATAGGTCATGGAAGAAAAGACAGTATTAACAGTATCAGATTTAGCTAAAAGATGGCAATGCTCAGAAAGTGCTATTAGAAGTATGCTAAGCACTAGGAAGATTAAAGCTATTCCAGATGTACCTGGAATAAAGTTTTTGGTTAAGTATATAGAAGAGTTAGAAGAACTTGGTACACAGATAAATCCACTTTCTCCTACTGAGAGGAGAAGACTGGAAAAAGAACGAGATTATTGGAAAGACAGAGCAGCAAAGCTTGAAGAGATTCTTAAAAAAATAAGAATTGAAACGGCAGTGATTTTACGGTGAGAAAAATGAATACAAAAAATAAAAATAATCGCTTTAGCGATTATTTTTTTCTTTGAACTATTCTATATTCTGCTGATACTGGTGAGTCATCTTCCGGTGAAATTACAAAGTTAAATGAGTTTTTGCCTTTTACTTCCGCTTGGATGAAATCTTCCTTGCCTGGGAGAAGTGTCTTTTCATCGTATCCTTTTATGGAAAATGAAATGGTGCCTTCGCCATTGTTTTTGACATAGAAATTTATTATGTTTCCATTCTTCTTGTCAACTTCGTCAGTGACATCGAAGTTTTCATTTACTTTTCCAATTTTGGAATATGCGTCTTTTTCTCCATCATTAGATTGAACTGCTTCCAGGTTGCCGAGATTTTGATGCATATGTCTTGCTAATTTTCCGGCTACAAAATTGGCTCCAAGGAGTATTATTATAACTGCTATTGTTGGTAAAATTAATCTTCTCATCTTAGTTTTTATAATATTTTTCTATATAGTCTTCGTATCCGATTGCTTCATCACGGTATGTTCCGTCTTCAAAAATTTCCACTATTCTATTTGCGATTGTGGAGATGAATTGGTGGTCGTGGGAAGTAAATAGTATATTTGATTTAAATGCGGTCAGTGATTTGTTCACTGCTTCGATACTTTCTAGGTCTAAGTGGTTTGTAGGTTGGTCAAAGATCAAGACGTTTGATGGTTTTAGCATCATCTTTGAGAACATCATTCTCACTCTTTCGCCCCCGCTTAGTACGTTAACTTCTTTTAGAACTTCGTCTCCAGAAAATAGCATCCTGCCTAAGAATCCTCTTAGATAGATTTCAGATTGTTCTTCTGAGAACTGTCTTAAAAAGTCCACTAGGTTTAGATGAACTCCATCGAAGTAGGAAGAGTTGTCCTTAGGAAAATAATTATTGGTGATGGTTTGTCCCCATTTATATTCTCCTTCGTAGTCGTCGTCATTTCCTTCTATTATTTCAAATAGGCTTGAGATTGCGAGTTCATTTCCGATGAATGCAATCTTGTCATCCTTATTAACTCTCATTGAAAAATCTTTTAAAAGATCCTTGTCACCGAGCTTTACATTCAAATTTTCTATATTTAAGATTTCATTTCCAACTTCACGAGAAAGTTCGAATCCTATAAAAGGATATCTTCTTGAAGATGGTTTGATATCATCAAGGGTGATCTTATCGAGAAGTTTCTTTCTACTGGTTGCCTGTTTTGATTTAGATTTATTTGCAGAGAATCTTCTGATGAAGTCTTGGAGTTCCTTAATCTTTTCTTCCTTTTTCTTGTTTTGGTCCTTTGTCATTTGAAGAGCAAGTTGAGAACTTTCGTACCAGAAATCGTAGTTTCCAACGAATAGAGTTATCTTTCCAAAGTCGATATCCACCATGTGGGTACATACTTCGTTTAGAAAATATCTGTCGTGGGATACGATGATTACTACTCCATTAAAATCTGCAAGGAAGTCTTCTAACCAAAGGACAGCCTTTATATCCAAACCGTTTGTAGGTTCGTCAAGTAAAAGTACGTCAGGTTTTCCAAAGAGTGCTTGTGCTAGAAGTACTTTTACCTTTTCGCTTTCTTTTAAATCAGACATGGTTTCATAGTGAAGTTCAGTGCTTATTCCTAAACCTTGAAGTATAGTTGAAGCTTCGGATTCTGATTCGTAGCCTCCCATCTCTGCAAATTCTGCTTCAAGTTCTGCAGCCTTCATGCCGTCTTCATCAGAGAAGTCAGGTTTCATGTAGATCGCATCTTTTTCTTTCATGATGTCATAGAGCTTTCTATTGCCCATGATGACCGTATCCATTACAGGGTATTCGTCGAAAGCATAGTGGTCTTGAGCAAGCTTGGACATTCTCTTATTCTTTTCCATGGAAACATTTCCGGTGGTTGGTTCTTTTTCTCCAGATAAAATCTTAAGGAATGTAGATTTACCAGCGCCATTTGCTCCGATTACTCCGTAGCAATTGCCTTCATTAAAGATAAGATTTACATCGTCAAATAGTTTTTTATCTGGAAAAATAACAGAAATATTATTTACACTTAACATTTTTCCTCCTTAAAGCACGTCTGAATAGAATCCGGACACGCCTTTTTCTTTATATTTTTTAAGTTCATCCATACTATTTACAGTGTGGGTGAAGATTTTTACATTGGTCTTTTTTAGATCGTTAAATAGTTTTGAATCGAGCCTTGACCTTGACATGGTCACTGCATAGAGTTTATTGGATTTTACGAAGTTTATGATTTCGCTATCTGAATTTTTTATCTTATACAGTGTTAGGATTATATTTTTATATCCCAAGGCTTTGACCTGATTGTATTCGTTAAAATTATATATTTGAGGGATGATTTGATTTGCAGTTTCCGGAGATACTTCATTGATTTTCTTTAGAATTTCAACGTTTGAATCCTTGATGTCTGTAATTATATAGGCATCTTCGTGATCTCTTAGGAAGTTAACTAATCTTCCCATATCAATCTGTTCAAAACCATGGACAGATTCGAAATGTAAAAATTCGTTTAAAGTAAATGATTTATTTTCAGTTACGTTGAAGAATTTGCTTTGAAATCCACCGAAGTCGTGGATTGAGACTAACCTGCCATCGCTGGACTTTTCTATGTCTAGCTCAAAGTATCTTCTTCCTTGATCATAATGATATTTAACAGCATCCATCATATTAGAGTAGCTAACACCAGCTATAAATCCTCCGGCATGCATGATAATCATACCATCTTTATATTTTGGAATAGAAGGAATATTTCCTCTATTATTAAAGATAACTTTGTTTTGGTTTAGGGAAGTGAGCCCTTCAGACATGTCCGTATCAATAAATGATTTGTATATGAAGTCCTTATAACTATCTGTATTTAAGATTGTATCGGATTTTATGTCTGTGGACTTGGATTGTGAAACAGCCACATTTTCTCTTACTTCGATATTAAAATTTCCGTCGGTAATATATCTTAGCTTGTCATTATACATAATCGTAACTGGGAAGTTTCTATTGTACATGTACTCTCCGTACTGTGGATAGGTTGAACTAACTCCGTAGTAGTTTAAAATAGTAGGCAAAAGGTCTATTGTTGAAACTGTGCGTTCTATATTTTTATGTTCTAATTTATTTGACAAAAATATAATCGGTACATTTGTGGCGTCAAGACCTTTTAAATTATATTTTCCAGCTTTACTAGCTTGGGAATTTGTACCGACAATTATGATTTCATAGTCAGAGAATCCATTTGCTCGTAAACTTTCAATTAAACTTTTAAGAGACGAATCTAGAGTTTTGCTATCAGAATCTAGCATTGAATAGACAGAGTAGATGAAATTCTTGCCGCCAGTCTTCCCAAGCTTAATAAGTTCATCTTTAAATTTGCCTTCCTCAACAACCTTGGAATTTTTAAAACCAAGTTTGTTTGAGTAGAGATAGTATCTACCCTTTGTACTTAAAAAGTTGGTGTTATAACCCATTTCATTAAAATATTGGTGAAGACCTTTTACATCCTTGCCTGAGATGTAATCCTTGCCAAAAGATCTAACCCTCGGATACATTCCATATAGATTAGTAAGGACTGTATCATCTTGGATATGGGTTGAACTGGTAAGATATGCTTGGTTATAATAAAGGGCGGTATTTTTAAGAGAGGAAATATATTTCATATCTTTGGTTCTCTTTTCATAGAGACCATCCACAGCTAGAATCAAAAGATTTTTATCCTTTAAAATTCCTGTGTAACTATCTTTTTTTAAACTTGTGAGCTCTCTATAATCTTCCTGTTTTATTCTTTCGTTATATTCTTTTGCTAATTCAACACTGTCTTCTCCCTGTGCGTAAACATTAAAAAGAAGAAGTGAAATAATAAAAATAGATAATAATTTTTTCATATGCACTCCTAACTACATAATTGTATCACAAAGGGAGATGGCTTCATAGTTTTATTGCAAAGTATTCTAGGGTATAATATGGTAAAGGAGGAAAATAAAACGAAGAGTAAAATAAAATTTATAATATCTATGCTACTTATATTTACGATGCTAGTAGGTACATCTTGTTCTACTATGGCAAAAGGTGGTAAGACCTCCAAAGCTGTAAATAAAAATCCTAAAACTGAAGAAGAGTACATACTAAAGGCTAAGGAAATGTTCGATATTTCAGACGACTATACAGAACTTGATATAGAAACTTCTGACAACAAAGACAGGAATGAAAAGTACCGCTTCCACTGGTCTAGAGAAGATGGTAATGATGGAATAAGTGTCTCCATGGACAAGGAAGGAAATATTTTAGATTACAACCACTATGCCAATAGAGATAATAAGATAAAGGACCATGTGAGCAGGGAAGCTATAGAAAAGGCGGCTCTTAAATACTTAGAAAAGATAGATAAAAATCTTGTGGGAAGTCATAAAGTAGTGAGCGTTGACTACGATAAGTACGAAAATACTGCAGCGGTTACATTTAGAAGATATGTCGGTGATGTGCCAGTTATAGGAACGAACCTTGTAATTCAAATAGATTTATCCGATATGAGTCTAGCCTACTACGATTCTGGATTATATTATTTGGTAAAAGATAAAACTGTAGGTAAAGATGCAAAAATAATTGGACTTGACCAGGCAAAAGAAAAGATTGAAAAGATAAATCCTATAATTCTTGCATACATGTCAAACAGATATGGGGAAGACAATACTGCAAAATTATATTACATGCCTAAGAACGAGAAGTATATAGACGCTGTAAGTGGAGAAGCCATCGACTTTAACGACAGTGGAATCTACTACAGAGAAGGCGATATGAAGGACGAAGAAGCCAAAGACTCAGCAGGTTTAACCGAAGTGGAAAAGAAATCTGTAAAAGAGTTCCAAGGTCTTATGAAGAAGGAAGATCTTAGAAAACTCGTAGGTGATCTTATTCCAAAAGATTCTAAAATCGACAGAGAAAGAATAACAAAAGGGGACAGGTACGAATATAGTTTCGAAGCGAGAAGAAAGGATAGATCAACCTACTTCTCACTAGATGCAAAAGATGGAACCTTGATAAGTTTCAATGACATTAGAGATGTAAAAGAAAAACCAGCTCCAAAAGTAGATGAAGCTATAAAGATTGCGATAGAATTTAAAGATAAGTATGCAAAGAAGCTTGTAGATTTCAACTACAAAGATCCAAACATCTATTCAGACACTTACTGCACAAGAATAATTTATAGCCAACTTAAAGATGAAGTGCCGGTAGTAAACTATGGAGTAACTGTAGAACTTAACAATGATAATAAGAAGGTAAGTGCATTTAGTCTCAGGGAATACACTGGAAAGTTTGAAGACAAAGACGGAGTAAAATCCATTGACGAAGCTAAGAAAATCTATTTCGATGAAGATAATTTCAAGCTTCTATACATGGTAAAGGACAATAAACTAAAACCTGTCTACGGATATGAAGATTTAACTCCAATAGGTGCGAGAACATTAAATAAATATTCAGATTTAGGAGAATTTATAAATCTAGAAAAATCAAAATATAAAACTGACCTTGAAAGACTTTTGGAATACAAAATTGGATTTATGGAAGATAAAGACGTCTTAGAATCTGCAACGGTAAAAGATCTTGCAGACATAGTTGAAGACGGAGTGAAACTTCTTGACCAATATAGTTACAGAAGTAATGACCCATTTAAAGATTTAAAAATGGATAAGAAATTAAATCGCCTCGACGCAATTAAAATCATCTTTAAGCTAAGGGGAGTTAACCTAGAAGGACTCGATTCAAAAGTATTTAAAGATATAGACGGACTAAAAGGCGAAGACTTAGTAAACTTCCAAATGGCAAGAAGTTACGGACTAACCTCAGAAAATTCTGCAAAGACAAATATAAATTTAGATGAACTTCTAAGCATCTACTACAGATCATTGAATATAAGATAAATTTCCCCGGTTAACCGGGGATTTATTTTTACAAAAAAAAGAGCTTCGTAGTGAAGCTCTTTTCATATAGGAGGTTAATAAAGTCCAGATGGTTTTCCATCGGTCTTAATTATTATATTTTTGAATTGTGAATATGCATCGAGTATCATCTTGTGAGTTTCTCTACCGATACCAGATTTTTTGTAACCACCGAATGGAGCCCCTTCAGGGATGGCATTGTAAGTGTTGATCCAAACTCTACCAGTTTCAAGTGAGTTTGCAACATTTAAAGCCTTGTTTATATCTTGAGTGAACACTCCGCCACCAAGGCCGTATTCAGATTCATTTGCCATTCTGATTACATCCGCTTCATCTTTGAATTTGATAACTACTGCAACTGGTCCGAAGATTTCTTCTCTAGCGACAGTCATTTCGTTGGTAACTTCTGTAATTAAAGTAGGTTCTATAAATACTCCGTCCTTTAACTCTTTGTCTGCGTGTTTCTTACCACCTATGGCAATCTTAGCACCTTCTCTAACAGCAACATCTATATATCCTAGGACTTTATTTTGTTGTCCTGGAGATATTTGTGCACCCATTTGTGTTTCTGGATCCCATGGAAGTCCAACCTTTACACTCTTGAATTTTTCAACTGCGCGTTTTACAAATTCATCATAGATTCCTTCTTGAACGAAGACTCTTGATCCTGCACAACAAACTTGTCCTTGATTAAATAAAATCCCAAGTAGAAGTCCGTCCATAGCCACGTCCATATCGCAATCGTCAAAGAAAATATTTGCAGATTTTCCTCCTAGTTCAAGGGTAGCTGGGATAAGTTTATCAGCAGCAGCCTTTGCAACTTCGTATCCGATCTCGGTAGAACCTGTAAATGCGAGTTTGGATAGCCTATCGTTTTGAAGTAGGTATTCGCCAGATTTTGAACCTGATCCAGTGATAAGATTTATAACTCCCTTTGGAACTACATTTTCAATAAGCTTCATAAGTTCAAGAAGTGAAAGTGAAGTAGTTGAAGATGGTTTTATAACTATTGCATCACCGGCAGCAAGTGCAGGAGCAAGTTTCCAAGCAGCCATTAAAAATGGGAAGTTCCAAGGAATTACTTGACCAACTACACCGATAGGTTCTCTTATAACTAGAGAAATATTGTGAGCGTCAAACTTATTTAGAGTTCCTTCGTCTGCAAGGATAACTCCAGCGAAATATCTAAAATGATCAGCAGCTAGAGGAATGTCCACGTTCAAAGTTTCTCTAATAGGTTTACCGTTGTCCATGGTTTCTACCATTGCAAGATGTTCTTTATTTGCATCGATAATATCAGCAATCTCATTTAAAATCTTAGCTCTTTCTTTTACAGTAGTGTGTCTATAAGATTCAAAAGCTTTCCATGCTGCATCGACAGCCTTATCTACATCGGATCTTGTAGCTTCAGAAATCTCAGCTAAAAGAGATCCGTCGGCAGGAGAAAAACTATTAAGGGTTTCTTTGTCTTCAGCTTCTACCCATTCTCCGCCTATAAAAAGTTTGTACATTTTATCTAAATTTAATTCAGGTTTTTTCATTAAAAATCCCTCCTAGTTAATTATTTTGTATTTTAATTATACCCTGGAAAAATTTTTAAACAACATAAATAATAATAGTTATCATTTTAACGAATGAAACTTTTCTGATAACATCACATTTATAAAGAAAAAAGGGAATAAATTTAAAAGTTGGAAGTTTTAGCTTATAAGTGTATAATTTAAATAGGTGATACAATGGCTAAAATTGGAATATTTGACTCCGGAGTCGGCGGAGTGAGTGTGCTCAAGGAACTTTTAAAAGTTCTTCCAGATGAAGAGTACATATACTACTGCGACCAGAAGAATCTTCCTTACGGGGAGAAGACTCCCGGTGAAATCAGGAATTTAACGAAGATATCTTTTAATTTTATAGATAGACAGAATGTGGATATGGTGGTCATAGCTTGCAATACGGCGACGGCAAACGCAGAGAGATACCTAAAGGCAATCTTTGGGTTTCCAATCTTTGGAATAATTAGATCCGGAATATCTGAAATAGTAAAGGCAACTAAAAATAACAAAATACTTGTAATCGCAACCGAATCCACTGTGGAAAATGGAATCTACCAAGAGAAGATTAAGTCCTTGGTGCCAAGTGCAGACGTAAGGGCAAAAGGTTGTAGTAACTTGGTAAGGGCAGTGGAAGATGGACACATAGATGACGACCTTGTGGTGCAGGTGGTGAAAGAATATTTAGAAGAGTACAGAGATTTTGATTTTGACACACTCGTTCTAGGATGCACCCACTTTCCATTGGCAAGACCTGCCATAGAAAAAGTCCTTGAAGAAATGGGCAAGAAAGTGACCATAGTCGATCCGGCAAAATCTCTTGCAGAGACTGTAAGTGAATTCTTGCAGGATAGGGATTTTGAAAATAAAAGAAGTGGAATTAAACTTTACACATCTCACAGCTCCAAGGATCTATCGAAGATGGTAAAAAGTATTTTAAACATGGATTATAATGAGGAGGAAATAAATGAAGAAGATTATAAAGATTGAAGGAATGAAATGTGAAAATTGTAGCGCCCACGTAAAAGAAGCTCTAGAAGCACTTGATTCAAACTTGGACGTTAAGATTTCCCTATTTAGAAAGCAAGCTACCGTTGAAGGTGAAAACCTAAACGATGAAGCACTTAAAGAAGCAGTAGAAAAAGCGGGATACAAAGTACTAGGAATAAATTAATAAAGGTTCACTAAGTGAGCCTTTTTTATTTGGAGGATCGATGTTAGAGAAGTATAGAAATAGATTTGGTAAGGACAATTACAAAATTTTAAACGAACTCTTAGACTCAATAAAAGAAGGGGACTACATAGTTACCGATTGCGACAATTCCTATGTCATGCACGATACGGAAGAAAATCTATTCTTCTACCAACTTGTGAGCTTAAAATATAAAATGACTCCGGAAGAATTTAGAGAAGTGCTATTTAAAGATTTGCCAGATGATGAGAGAATAGTGAATGAAGCGAAATATGCAGCAGATTTAGCAGCATCCTATTTCGAAGAGTTAGTAGAAGATGATGAGTTCGAAGAAAACCCACACTACGTAGAATTTATAGAACTCATGTGCTACCTATATTTGGAACTTAGCTACTACGACAAAAAAAAGACTGTTGGATTTAGAATACTCTACCTATTTAAAAACTTCACCGAAGAAGAACTAAGAGAAATGGTGGGAGAAATGTACGATTACACGAGATCAATTTCTTTTCAAAGATTGGAATTTAACTTCGAAGGAAAGTACAAATTGCATTCCTACATCGATGTTGGAGTTGGCAAGTTTGAAGAAGTAGAAGCACTTGTACAAGATATCAAATCTAAAGGCGCAAAAGCATATGTATGCACAGCATCATCAAGAATCGTAGTGGATGAATTTATGAACAGATGCTCTCCAGGATTATTCGAGAAAGTAGTAGGTCTTGAACTTGTAGAAAAAGACGGAGTACTACAGGCAGAAGGTGACGAAGGAAAACTGTTGACCATGGGCAAAGGCAAAGGGGAATATCTAGAGATTTTAAAAGATAGATATAATAGCCCTGCAACGCTTTATATAGGCGACTCAGATGGAGACTACTACGCATTGACAGACGAAGGCTTAAAATACGGACTTATAATAAATCGAAACACTACTGGAAAGATCGAAACCCTAAAAGAAATGGCGAGAAAAAAAGAATTTGAAAACACCATCTATCTTTTACAGAAAAGGGACGAAGAAAAAGGAGTACTCGTTTCAGAATAAAATTAGATAAATAAATCCCCTAGAAAATTCTAGGGGATATTTTTGTTTGGTTGTATTAATATTTTTTTGAAATCATCAATACATGACCTCACCATGGTTATACCCATTCGACTACAATGACTCAGCCAAGGCTTCGTTATTTTCGCTCAGGGTGACTGTCTTCCTTGAGTTCTCTTTTGAAACAATGTATCTATGTGGTCGTCACCCTGAGCGAACGAAGTGAGTCGAACGGGTATAAGCTATATTTAACGAACCATTGGCAACTACCCCGTAGCGGAAGCAACCTGCTTCCATCAACCTTTATACTAAACTCTCTTTGTTTAGCCGCTAGGCGTACGACAATCAATCCCACTTGGTCATCCTGAGCGGAAAAGGCGTAGCCTTTGTAGTCGAAGGATCTGACCTATATTTAACCTAGCCTTTGCAACTATTTTTTACAAAATATCCCAACTGCAGTCACCCATACATAACCACACAATGGCTATACCCATTCGACTTCGACGGTTCCGCCTTGCTCCACCGTCTTCGCTCAGGGTGACTGTCTTCCTCTGGAACATTTATAGAGAATACCTTCCCAACTACAGTCACCCTGAGCGAAAGAGCCGAAGGCTCTGAAGTCGAACGGGTCTAACTTCCGAAGAGAAATCTTGGCAAATAATAACAAATCTAATCAACCTTAAAACCGTAAAAAACAATATTTCTGTCTATCTTATCAAGAGGATTTGCCTCGATGTATCTATCTGAAGCCAGTGACCACTTAAATCCATCAGGTAAAGAAGGAATATTTACAAGGTCCAAGTATCCATTTGAATTTGAAGGAATCTCAACTCTTCTAGAATTTCCAAACTCATCTAGGAATACAAAGGAGGCAGTGAAATCTGAATTGGAGTTAGAATTAGAATTTGAAATCGCGTAGAAATCTTGATTCTTTTCAAAAACATCTTCAAAGTTTGCGTAGTCCTCGCCCTTTTTATCTGTGAACCAACCAGCATAACCCATAGGTAAATTAGGAATAGAATTTAAATCTAGGCTCTTGCCCTTTGGAATCTCAAATTTTGCCACGAGTTTTCTCTTATTCTTATCAACTGTATAAAAGGATAATTTTACAAAATTTCCCTTGAATTTCGCATAGAGAGTGGTGTCCTCATCGAAACCTTTGTTTAGATTAGCCTTTTTAGTCCTTTCCTTATCCAAGTAATATCCATCAAAAGTATATCCATCACTTAAATTAAAGTTTTTAGAATCCTCAAACTTTTTATTTTTTTGTACTTTTATAGTATTTATAACGCTGTCTTCTCTGTTATCTATCTTCGCCATAAGGGTAATGTAGATAAAATCTTTGGTAGCTTCGCCTAGATTTTTATCCGCATTATAAAACATTGCAGCTGCTTCTCCACGAGTAATAAGACCTAGAGGTTTGAAGAATCCATCAGGATATCCAGAAATTATTTTTCTATCAACGAGGAATGAAACCTCAGATTTATTCACAATACTTATATTATCAATAAAACCCAGCTTGTTTTGAGAATATCCAGAATATATGCTAGCAATAATTCTAGAAGCCTCATCCCTAGTTATAAATTTGTTTGGAGAAACTATTAGGTTTGAATCTTTTATGTAACCAGCTTTAACCCCACGGCAGACTTCGGAATAGAACCAGTCCGTCTTCTTCACATCTTTGAAGTGAATGTGGTCAAAAGTATTATATTTTGCAAAGTGATTTACGATTGTATAAAATTCAGCATTAGTGATATTTGAATCAGGTTTAAAAGTTCCATTTGGATACCCTTTAATAAGTTCATTTTCTGAGGCCCAAGACACAAAAGGTTTCGCCCAGTGAGAATTTACATCGGTAAAAGCAAAAATACTTTTAGGTATAAAAACGATAATCAAAATAGAAATAAAAAATAAAAACTTTTTCATAAAATCCTCCTCAATGTTATTTTAGCATAAGATATTGGCAAAGTATTTGAAAATTCGCGAATAATAATAAAATTAATAGAAATAAATATGATTATAAAATAAGGAAAACATTTTAAAAAAATTTAAAATCTATTGAATTTTTGAAAGCTATATAATAACATAAA